>DATJMX010000016.1 GCA_035508495.1 Candidatus Binataceae bacterium | reverse complement strand
GCCTGTCAGCGGCTTGCGGTATTGGATTTTCCGGCGAGAACCCAAAAGGGCGTCGGCCTAGGCGGCCTGCTTCGCGCGTTCGGCGACAAAGCGCTGGAGCTCCTCGGCTTTGAATCGAACGTAATGGCCCAATCTGATCGACGGCAGCGTTCCGAGACGCGCCTGCTCCCTGACCCACGATTCTGGAACATCGAACAGCTTCGCGACTTGAGGAGCGCTCAAAAGCGCGCCGTCGCCATTCTTTCCGGTCGAATTCGCGACTGGATGGGTCAGCATCATTGATAGGAGGTCAACGACATCATCCATGGTCGTTGAGGTCGCTGATCCGTATCGATGGCTCGAGGACGGAAACAATTCAGCATTAATCGGCTTGGAGGATCGCGAGCGATCCTGCGTCGAGGAATTTGCCGGTGGGATCGAGCTTGCGCGCCGAGCGCACCAGGCGCGCGAGATTTGCGCGTCGCAGCGAGGGCTTCAGCGGACCCGGATAGATGCGGGATTTGTCGAAATCGAGAATTTTTATCGCGAAGCTTTCCGCTACCTGCGTTACCATCAGGTTGTGAAGATTCAGATCTGCGTGGAAGAGCCCGCGCTCGTGCATCGTGCGGATGGCGGTGCGCGCTTCCTGGAGGACATGGCGGCGCACGATCGGATCGTCGTCGGTGCGTACGAAATCCCACAGCGTCATGCCCCCGACGTGGCGGGTGAGAAAGTATCCGCGATAGAGCGCGGGTCCCGCCCATTCGACGATCGCGCCCAGCGGATCGGCGACCGCGATACCGCGGCGCTTCGCTTCGCATGCGACGCGCAGCTCCTCGAGCGGCCGCGGCCGCATTCCCAGGTAAAGATCGGCGACCAGTGCGCTGATCAATCCGCCGCGGCGCGCGCGCCGCACGAACATCTCGGGCGCGCCCGCCAGTGTTAGACGAAAGCCGCTTTCGCGATTTCCGACG
Source organism: Candidatus Binataceae bacterium (assembly GCA_035508495.1). NCBI lineage: Bacteria > Candidatus Binatota > Binatia (SeqCode) > Binatales (SeqCode) > Binataceae (SeqCode) > Binataceae bacterium (SeqCode). Next base: position 87,994 of record DATJMX010000016.1, on the reverse strand, counting down.
CCGGTCGCCCGCGACGCTGCGAGCTGATCGATTTCCGCGACGATCCGATCGGCGTGCTCCGCGATCTCGCGATGCAACACGACGTCGCGCTTGCCGGTTTCGAAGCGCTCGAAATCCGCGTCGAGTTGGGCGCGCGTGGAAGATTTCGTTTTCATAGCGAACTCGCAACGAGTTCGTCGTGACGCCAGAGCACGAATAGCGCCGCCATCGCCACCAGCGCCGAGAGCAGATGCGCCGAGAAGAACAGCGCCACGTGATTCAGCCGACTGCCGGGCGCCAGGTTCAACAGCACTGAGATCGCCAACAGGATCGTCATCGCGCGCGGCGGCGCTTCGCGCCTCCCTTCGCGCGCGTCGATGATCGCCGCCGTCATCAGCATGTACGGCACGAGCAGCGACGCGAAGTAACTCTTCCACGAGATCGGCGCGAAGCCGGGAATCACGCAGAACAGCGCGGCGAGCGCGATTCGATCTTTGCCGCCGCTGCGCCAGGCCCATCCGAGCGTCACTACGGCGAGCGCAATCTCGACTCCCATCCCCAGCGCGAGCGGCAGCGGCGAACTCGCGTCCGCCGTGCTGACCGGTTCCATCAGGCGCGCGATCGCAGACACCGCCGATTGATTCGTGAGCATCGTGCGATACCGTCCCGTCATCGACGACACCGCCTGCACGTATGCAAGTGTCTGCTCGTGCCATCCGTGCGCGCCGAAGACGACGATTGGCGCGAGCAGCAGCGCGATTCCCCATACTGCCGCGCACGCGAGTGTGCCGAACCTGCCGCGCACGAAAAGATACGCCGCGGCCAGCACTGCGAACGGCTTGATCAAAATCGCCGCCGCGAGCATCAGCCCGGCTCGCCACCTATGCGATTCTTCAGCGCCGACGATTGCCCACACCAGCAGCGGCAGCGTCAGCAGGTTGATTTGTCCGTGCTCGATATTGTTGCCGATAAACCTGAAGCAGAGCAGGACCGGAATCACGATCAGCGCCGCGCTGAGTTGGCGATCTCTGCCGAACAGCATCACGCCCGCGCCAATAATCAATTCGATGAAAGCGAATGCGTTGAGCAAAAAAAATGCGAGCTGCGCGGCCTTGAGCGGCAGCGCCGCGAGCGGTGCGAATCCGATCGCGAAAATCGGCGCGTAGAGAAAGCGATCGGAATCGGTCGGCGGATAGATCGCCAGTCCGCTCAAAACGCGGCCGCCGGCGCGATAGTAAGTATTGAAATCGGCCTGCGTGCGAAGGACTGCGATGATAGCGAGTACTGCGAGATAAACCGCGATCGCGAGCCAGCTCAGGCGTCGCGCGCGATCGGAATCGAACTGAGTCATCGACGCACCGCGCATCGCGCCAGGCGCTGCACTGATTGTCACGTAAGCGGCTTCGCTTCCTCGATCAGCATGATCGGAATGTCGTCCTTGATTTCGTAGACGAGCTTGCACGCATTGCAGACGAGTCCGTCCTGCTTCGCGGTCAGTTGCAGATCGCCCTTACACTTTGGGCAGGCGAGAATATCGAGCAGTTCCTGGCTCAGCGCCATCGTTAGTACCTCCTCAAGTGTGGACCGAATCGCCGGCCGCGCTCCTGATGCGCTCGACGACCAGTTCATCGAGTGCGCGCGCGTCCTCATCGTTCATCGCGACCTCGAGCCGCAGCGCGTACAGCGAATCGCGTGCGAAGGGAAACCTCTCCAGCTTCACCAGGTCCTTTTCGGTCGTGACGACGAGGTCGGCGTTGCGTGCCGCCGTTACAATAGCCTGCCAATCGGCGGCGGAGTAGGCGTGATGGTCCGGGTACTCGAGCACCCCGACGAGGTCCGCGTCGAGCTCACGGAGCATCGCGTAAAAGCCCGCGGGATTCGCAAGCCCGCTGACCGCGAGCACGCGCCGGCTCGCCAGCGGCATCGGCATCTCGCGCCACTCGCCTTTCTCGCTGATCACCAGCGCACGTGGCCTCACCGAGGCGTGCAGCACCTTGGTCGCAGATTCGAGCCGCAGAGTTTGCGATCTCGTCAGCGCAGTCGGCAATCCCGCGCCGGCGCTCACGATCACGACTGCGTTGGCACGGCGCGCCGCGCGGATCGGCTCGCGCATCGGACCCGCCGGCAGCATCCAGCCATTACCGAATCCGCCCTCGGCGCTGACCAGCACGAGGTCGACGTCGCGGGCGAGGCGCACGTGCTGAAAGCCGTCGTCGAGTAGCACCACATCGGGGGCACCCAGCTTCTTGAGTAACTCGATTCCGTGAATTCGCCGCCGCGCGATGACGATCGGCCCCTTGAAGTAGCGCGCCATCATCGCGGGCTCGTCACCCGCATCCTCGGGCGGAAGCTTGAGCTCGCCGCCCAGAGCTACGAGCGTGGCCTTCGATTTTTTTTTCCCGCTCGCGTAGCCGCGGCTCACAATTGCGACGCGATATCCAAGTCGTTCCAATCGCACGGCCAGATAAAGCGTGAAGGGCGTTTTGGAATTGCCACCCACGGTCAGGTTGCCGATGCTTACGATCGGAATCCCGGCCTGGCGTTGAAAGAGCCGCCAGAAGCCGTGGCGAACTGCGACGCCGATACGAAAAAATCCCGCGGCAGGAATCAGCGCGACCTTGAGCGGATAGTCGCGGGTCGGTATTTGAGGCTGCCAGAGCCGCTCGATTTGGAAACGATCGGGGGACGGCTCTGACATCTTCAGGCGAGCCTAATCAGCGGCTTGAGATGCAGCAAGGTGCGGCGCGCGGCGCCGTTGGCCTCCGCGAGCGCCGTGCGTGCGCGTTCGCCAGCATCGCGGCGTGCGTTTTCGTCGGCAATCCAGGCGGCGCAGGCATCGGCGATCTCGCGCGCATCGTTGACGATTCGCGCGCCGCCTGCCGCGACCAGCGAAGCTACGATCTCGCGCTGGTTCTCGTGATACGGGCCGATCAGGATCGGCACCGACGCCAACGCCGGCTCGATTGGAGACTGCCCGCCGCGGCCGGCGAACAGGCTGCCGCCGACGAATGCGATCGCGGCGCGCCGATACAGCGCGCGCAGCTCGCCCATCGTGTCGAGCAGCATCACGCTGGCGACTCTCGCTTGACCATCAGTGAGCATACGCGCCGATACGCATTCCAGGCCCGCCGCTCCCAGCGCCTCCGCTGCCTCGCTCGCGCGCTCGAGATGACGCGGGGCGACGATCAACGCCAACTCGGGAAAACGTGTGCGCAGTTCGGCGAAGGCGGCCGCGACGGCGGCTTCTTCGCCGGGGCCGGTCGAACCGGCGATCAGGATCGGACGCCCGGCGGCGAAATCGCCCAGCACCGGACGCAACTTCAAGAGGCCTGAGTCGACGTCGAACTTGGTATTTCCGGTGATAACGATGCGCTCGCGCGCGACGCCCTGGAGCGCAAAACGACGCGCGTCATCCTCAGTCTGAACCATCACGATGTCGGCGCATTTGAGCGCCACGCCGAACAGCGATCGCATCCTGGCATAGCGATCGGCGGAGCGCCGCGACATCCGGCCGTTGAAGATTGCGATCTTCGCGCCCGCGCGTTTTGATTCGATGAAGAAGTTCGGCCACACTTCTGTTTCGGCGATCATTACTAACTGAGGCCGCACGCGGGCGAGAAAATTGCGCACCGTGCGGGGATGATCGAAGGGCGCAAGCGCGCAGATTGCCGCCTCGGGGATGCGCGCCCGCGCGGCGTCGCGGCCCGTCGTCGTCATCGTCGTGACCACGATGCTCGCGGCCGGGATGTTATGCTTCAAGCCAATTGCGAGCGGACGAACAGCTTCGACCTCGCCGACTGACGCGGCATGAATCCAGATGCGCGGCCCATCTTCGACCCCCACCTGGACCTGGCCGCGGCGCTCGCGTCGATCTTCCGGATCGGGCGCACTTGCCAGGCGCATCGCGAGCGGCATCGCGGGGTACCACAGCGCATTGTAGAGATTGCGCAGCACGCGTTATGCGGGGCGCGCGCGGCGCGAGATTCGGTTCAATTGACGACGGTGCCGTTGCCCACTATCTCGTCGGCGGGGCGGAACTGGAGGTCGTGGAGCTTGCGGTATTCGCGGCCGCGCGCCAGCAACTCGTCGTGCGTGCCCTGCTCGACAATCCTCCCGTGCACGACCACGGCGATATTGTCGGCATGACGGATAGTCGAGAGCCGATGCGCGATCACGAGCGTGGTGCGATTGCGCATCAGATGGTCGAGCGCTTCCTGCACCGCGCGCTCGGCCTCGGAGTCGAGGGAAGATGTCGCCTCGTCGAGGATCAGGATCGGTGCGTCCTTGAGCAGCGCGCGCGCGATTGCAATCCGCTGACGCTCGCCGCCTGAGAGCCGCACCCCCATCTCGCCGACCTCGGTGTCGTAGCCATTGGGCAACCTGGCGATGAAGTCGTGCGCGTTGGCGAGCTTGGCCGCGGCGATGATGCGCTCGAGGTCGCGATCCTCGGCGCCGTACGCGATATTGGCGCGAATCGTGTCGTTGAACAGGAACGTGCTCTGCGTCACCAGGCCGATCTCGCCGCGCAACGAGCCGAGACGAATGCGCCGCACGTCGATTCCGTCAACGGTGACCTGGCCTTCCTGCACATCGTAAAAGCGCGGGATAAGATCGGCGAGGGTCGACTTGCCGCCGCCGCTCATCCCAACCAGCGCGACGACTTTGCCAGCCGGAACCTCGAGGCTCAGGTTGCGCAGCACCCAATCCTCGCCATAGCGGAACGAGATGTTCTCGAAGGCGACAGAATGGGGCCCCGGGACGAGCGCCGCACCGTCCGGGTCGTCGATGACTTCCGGTGGAGCATCCATGAATTCGAAGACTCGCTCGGCGGCGGCCATGCCCTGCTGAATACTGGTGTTGGTTTTGCTGAGCTTCTTAAACGGCGGGTAGACCAGCAGCATCGTTGTGAAGAAACCGGCGAATTGTCCAATCGTGCGTGTCCCCGACACCAAGGTGCCAACCGCCCACATCACCACGCCAACGACGGCGAAGGCGCCCAGCGCCTCGACCAGCGGACCGGTGAGCGCTTTGATCCTGGCGACCCGCATGTAGATGCGGAAGAGGCGGCGCAGCTCCTTGTTGAAGCGTGTGCGCTCGTATTCTTCCATGCCGAACGCCTTGACGACGCGATTCCCCTGGAAAGTCTCATGCAGGAGCGCCTGCAAACCGCCGAGCTGCTTTTGCGCGCTCTTGGTTTCTTTGCGCACGCGCTTGGACAGGCTGATGATCGGCAGCACGATGATCGGAAATCCAATGAACGCGATCACGGCCAGCCGCCAGTCGAGCACGAACCCGGTGACGAGCAGTGCGACGAATTGCATGCCGTCGCCGAAGATCGAAAACGCGCCGTCGGTCAGGCTGCCGACGAGGATCGTCACGTCGTTGATGACGCGCGAAACCATCTGCCCGGTCGGGTTGCGATTGAAAAAGCTCAGCGACTGGCGCTGCAGGCTTTCGTTGAGATCGCCGCGGATATCGACGGTAATCTTCTGCGCGATATAGGCACTCAGGTAATCGTCGCTGAAGTTGCCAATTGCGCGCAGGAGGAACAGGCCGGCGATCTCGAGCGCCAGCACGCGAATCAGCTCGGCGCTGCGCGCATCCATGTGCTGGAGATTCGTCAGCAGATCGATGAAGCGCTTGCCGATGAACGGAATTCCGGCGTTGGCGGCCGACAGCACCGCCATCGCGAGCAGCAGCAGAATCGCGTAGGGAAAGATGTAGCGCCGCAGGTATCCGAGGAGGCGGCTCTGGAGCGGCGACAGAAGTTTCATGCGGTCATCTCGAGCGCCATCGCAGCGACCCTCGCCGCCGCGCCCGGCGCTCCGAGCTTGGCACGCAGGGCGTTCAGCTCGGCGACGGTCTGGGCGCGAATCGATGGCGTGAGCATCGGCTCGGCGGCACGCACAAGGTTGCGCGCAGTCACTTCGCGTTGCAGAAGTTCCGGAACGATTTTTTTGCCGGCCAGGATGTTGGGCAAACCGAAATACTCCACTCCCCGCACGAGTATCCGGCCCAGAGTATAGCTAAGGGCCGTCAGTTTATAGGCGATCACTTCGGGACATCCGAGGAGCGCGGTTTCGAGCGTCGCCGTGCCCGAGGTGACGAGCGCGACTTCGCTCGCCGCGACGATACTGTAGGTATCGTTTTCCACCACGTGGATTCCGGTGAGATCGGTATTGCCGATGTGCGCGACTTCATCGGCGGTGAGCGTCGGCGCCAGCGCGAGGACCGGGGTCAGCCCGTGATCGCGCGCGAGAGTACGCGCCGCCTCGGCCATCGGCGCGAGCATATACTTCACTTCCGCGCGGCGGCTGCCGGGCAGCAGCGCAATCAGGCGCGCACTCGACGGCAGGCCGTGGCGTTTCAGCGTTTCGATGCGATTTTGCGCGGGGCGCGCGCGATCGAGTAGCGGATGGCCGACGAATTCGACGCGCTCGCCGGCGGCGCGATAAAGATCGGCCTCGAAGGGCAGCACCACGGCGAGTTTATCGACGCGATCGACGAGCTTGCGGATTCGCCCGCGCCGCCATGCCCAGACCTGGGGCGTGATGTAGTAAAGCACCCGCACGCCGGCGCGCTTGGCGACGCCGGCGAGAATCAAATTGAACTCCGCGTAGTCGATAAGGATCAGCAGGTCGGGATTTTCGCGGCGCAGGATCTTTCGCAGGTCGAGGAAGGCGCGCGACGTGCGTCCGATCGTCGAAAGCAACTCCGAGAGCCCGAGGCCATGGATATCTTCCATCTTGACCAGCGCGTGCACGCCCGACGCGCGCATGCTCTGCCCCGCGATACCATCGAGCTCGCATTTGGGATCGCGGTCGAGGATTTCACGCGCCAGATCGCCGCCGTGAAGATCGCCCGAAGCTTCGCCCGCCACGATTATGATTCGGCGCGGCCGGTATCGCGCGGGCTGTTCGATAACCTCGCGCGCCGCTGATGGGGCTTCGATAGGCATCAGTCGAATTGTTTACGAATTCCTATGATTCCGCCACAGGGGCGACGGGAGCCGCTGCGGCCCTAGTTGCCGCTCTGCCCGCCGCCGAGCGAGTGATCGACGTCGCCCACCACGGTGTCGATCGGCACGTCGAGGGCGTTGTACTCGCGCGCGATGTGGCCGTCAGGGGCGAGCAGAAACGCTGACACATTGTGCGTCACGGAGCCGTCGCTCTCGCGCTGGCGAATCAGCTTGAAGAGCGCGAGCTCCTGGTCGATTTGCGCCGGCGGTCCCGTGAGGAAGTACCATCCGTTGGGACTTACGCCCTGCGCTTCGGCATAGGCGCGGAGTTTTTCGGGCGTGTCGTGCTCGGGGTCGATTGTAAACGAGACGATGGTGACTTTCTGTCCCAGCTCGTTGCCGAGCTTGCGCGCCACCTCGTTCATCCGCGCGGTAAGGCGGGGGCAGACCGACGCGCAGGTGGTGTAGATGAAATCGACGAGGACGGGTTTGCCCTTGAGCGACGACAAAGCGACTGCCTTGCCGTTTTGATCGGTGAACGTGACGTTCGGCAGACAGTCGTTGTTGTTGATCGAGGAATAGGAACCGGAGTTGTCGTCGCGGTGGCATCCGGCGAGGGCAATCGCGCCGACAATCAGTGCAAGTGAAAATGCGCCGGCCAGGCGCGACGTAAGTGATCGGGATTTGTACATCTCAGCCCATGATGCTGGCTCGCATCGCTGGCCGGGTCAACCGTTTGAGCAAGGTTGGGGCATTGGGGACGATAGTGGAAGCGGGCGGGTGAGCGCCGCGCACCAGAAAAATGGGAAAGCGCTTCGCGCGCTTACCGGTGCCGGCCCCCTTGGGGCTTCCGAGATCCTTCGACTCCGGCAGCCTCCGCTCAGGATGACAAACTGGATGGCGGCCAACGATCTGACGTCAAGACCTGACGGTCACGTTGCGGAGACGCCGCCGTCTACCATGTAGATGCCGCCGGTGCAGAAGCTGCTTTGGTCTGAGGCGAGGAACAGCATCACCTTGGCGACTTCTTCGGGTTGGCCGTAGCGGCCGAGCGGCACGCCGCTCTGGAATTGTTCCTTGGCCTGGCCGGCGTGACCGGGAGCAAGCTGTTCCTCGATCGAGCGCATCATCCGCGTGTCGATGGGCGACGGATTCACGGTGTTGACGCGAATCTTCATCGGGGCGCATTCGAGCGCCGCCGTGCGCATCATGCCGACCACGGCGTGTTTGCTCGTGACGTAGGCGGACGCACCCTGATAGCCGTGGATGCCCGCGGTCGATGAGGTGATGACGATACTGCCGCCACCGCCCTTGGCCATCACGGGGATGACGTGTTTCAGGCCGAGCCATACGCCGCGGACGTTCACGGCGATCACACGATCGAACATGTCGATGGGATATTCCGGAATCGGCACGAAGCGGCCCTCGATTCCGGCGTTGGCGAGGTATGCATCGATGCGCCCGTAGCGCTCGACGGCGGTCTCGACGTAGCGCTTGGTATCGTCGTCGGTGGTAACGTCGGCGCAGAGCCAGCTCGCCCGATCTTTGCCGATTTCATTGGCGGCAATTTTGAGCGCGGTTTCGTCGATATCGACCAGCAGCACCTTGGCGCCTTCGTCGGCGAAGAGCTTTCCCGCGGCGCGGCCGATTCCGCCTGAGCCACCGGTGATTACTGCCACGCGTCCATCGAGCTTGCCCATTTACATGTCCTCCGAGCGATCAACGTAGTCGCACGAGACACGCCAGCCGTGCAATGGAAACCGGCCGATTGTAGATCGCGCGCAAAGCGACTACTCACGCATTCGAATCATGATCGAATCACGATGAAGCGCGCGCGAACGAAAATTTCCGCAGATGAGGCGCGGCGGATTGCGCTGGCGGCGCAGGGCTTCGCGAATAAGCGGCCAACCACGCGCCCCGACACGCGCCACCTGCGGCGCGTGCTCGCGCAGGTCGGGCTCTTCCAGATCGATTCGGTGAACGTGCTCGTCAGATCGCACTATCTGCCGATGTTCTCGCGGCTTGGCCCGTACGCTTCGACGATTCTCGACGATGCGTGGTTCGGCAAGTCGCGCAGCCTGTTCGAATACTGGGGACACATGGCATCGATCCTGCCGACCGAGTTTCATCCGCTGTTCAGATGGCGGATGGCCGAGGCCGAGCGCAGGGAATGGGGCTGGCGCATGCTGACGGGGCTGCACGAGCGGCGGCCGGGGCTCGCCGAGGCGGTGCTGCGCGAGGTTGAGGCACGAGGCCCGCTGGGCGCGGGCGAGCTCAAAAACGGCGGCAAAGCCGCGGGAGGATGGTGGGGATGGAGCGACGGCAAGACCGCGCTCGAATGGCTGTTCGCGGCGGGCAAGGTCTGCGCCGCGGCGCGGCGCGGCTTCGAGCGGCTCTACGATTTGCCGGAGCGCGTGCTGCCGCGCGAGGTGCTCGCTCTGCCGACGCCCTCAGCGGAAGACGCGCAGCGCGAACTGGTTCGAATCGCGTCGCGTGCGCTCGGCGTCGCGACAGAAAAAGATCTCTGCGACTACTTTCGGATTCGTGCGAAGCCCGGGAAGTTGCGAATCGCGGAGCTGATCGAGAGTGGTGATCTGATCCCGATCGAAGTCGAAGGATGGCGGCAACGAGCGTTCCTTGCGCGCGATGCGTCGATGCCGCGCCGCGTCGATGCGCGTGCGCTGCTCTCGCCGTTCGATTCGCTGGTCTGGGAGCGCGCTCGCACGGAGCGGCTCTTTGATTTCCACTATCGAATTTCGCTCTACACGCCGCAGGCCCAGCGCAAGCACGGATATTACGTGCTGCCGTTTCTGCTTGGCGATCGCTTGGTGGGAAGGGTCGATCTGAAATCGGATCGCGCAAATGGAGCGTTGCTGGTTCTCGCCGCGCACGCGGAATCGTCAGCGAATCTGAAAGAGGTGGCGAACGCTCTCGATGAAGAACTGCGCGCGATGGCGACGTGGCTCGGTCTCGAGCGCATCGCCATCGCACGCAGAGGCAATCTTGCCGCGAAGCTCAGGCGTTAGCCGCCGGCGGCGGCGAGATCAGATGGTTTACGCTTGGCTGCCGCGTTGATGTCGCGGACAGCGCCGGTCGAGGCGCTGGTGACGAAGAGCGCGTAGGCTTCCAGAGCCTGCGAGACGTGACGATCGCGCTTGGCGGGCTTCCATGCCTTGGCGCCGCGCTTTTCCATCGCCCGGCGACGCCGTGCCAGTTCCTCGGCAGTCACGTCGAGGCGCATCGAGCGGTTGGGAATATCGATCTCGATGCGATCGCCTTCTTCAATCAGCGCAATTGCGCCGCCGTCGGCCGCCTCCGGCGAGACGTGACCCATGCAGAGCCCCGAGGTGCCGCCCGAAAAGCGGCCGTCGGTGATCAGCGCGCATTCTTTGCCGAGGCCCTTCGATTTCAAGTAGCTCGTCGGATACAGCATCTCCTGCATGCCGGGGCCGCCGCGCGGACCTTCGTAACGAATCACGACGACATCGCCTTTCTTGATCTTGTTGGCGAGGATTCCTTCGACGGCGTCGTCCTGGCTTTCGAAGATTCGCGCCGGACCGGAGAAGGTCAGCAGGCTCGCATCAACGCCGGCCGTCTTAACGATGCATCCTTCCTCGGCAATATTGCCGTAGAGCACCGCGAGGCCACCGTCCTTGCTGTAAGCGTGAGCGAGGTCGCGGATGCATCCTTTCTCGCGATTCACGTCGAGCGTTGGGTAGCGTTTGTCCTGGCTGAATGCGATCTGGGTCGGAACGTTGCCGGGCGCGGCTCGATAGAAGTCGTGAACGGCAGTGTCGGCGGTGCGACGTACGTCCCATTTGTCGAGCGCGTCGGCGAGGGTGGGCGAATGCACGGTCGGCACGTCGCGATGCAGCAGGCCTGCGCGATCGAGCTCGCCGAGGATTCCGACAACACCGCCCGCACGATGCACGTCCTCCATGTGAAAGAGCGGCGTGCTCGGTGCGACCTTGCAGAGGTTGGGCACGCGGCGCGAGAGGCGATCGATATCGGCCATCGTGAACGGCACCTGCGCCTCGTGAGCCGCGGCGAGCAGATGCAGCACGGTGTTGGTGGAGCCGCCCATGGCGATGTCGAGCGTCATCGCATTTTCGAAGGCGTTGAAGCTCGCGATCGTGCGCGGCAGCGCGGTCGCGTCGTTCTTTTCGTAGTAGCGCTTTGCGAGATCGACAATTCGATGACCGGCTTCGACGAAGAGCTTCTTGCGATCGGCATGGGTCGCGAGCGTGGAGCCATTGCCGGGCAGCGACAGGCCGAGCGCCTCGGTCAGACAGTTCATCGAGTTGGCAGTGAACATCCCGGAGCACGAGCCGCAGGTCGGGCACGCGGAGCGCTCGTATTGCAGCGCATCTTCGTCGGAGACGTCGGGATTGGCCGCCTGGACCATCGCATCGATCAGGTCGAGCGACTGCTGCTTACCGCCGATGATCGCTTTGCCGGCTTCCATCGGGCCGCCCGAGACGAACACCGCGGGGACATTGAGGCGCAGCGCCGCCATCAGCATGCCGGGCGTGATCTTGTCGCAGTTTGAGATGCATACGAGGGCATCGGCGCAGTGCGCGTTGACCATGTACTCGACGGAGTCGGCAATGATTTCGCGCGAGGGCAAGCTATAGAGCATCCCGGAGTGGCCCATCGCGATCCCGTCGTCAACGGCGATGGTGTTGAACTCCTTGGCGACGCCGCCGGCGGCTTCGATCTCGCGCGCGACGAGTTGGCCAAGATCCTTCAAATGGACGTGGCCGGGCACGAACTGGGTGAACGAGTTGGCGACGGCGATGATCGGTTTGCCGAAGTCCTCGTCCTTCATACCGGTGGCGCGCCATAGTCCGCGCGCGCCCGCCATGTTGCGGCCGTGAGTCGTGGTGCGTGAACGATATTGCGGCATGCGACTTCCCTGCGATTAGCTTGATATACGCGCGGCGAAAACATTCCGATATTGGCTGCTTTCGCCCCCGCCGTCCACAGGGGGAGTCTGGCATTCCAAGGGGGTTCGTCCGCTCGCGCTCTGAAATTCCTCAATCCAGCATCGCTAACGTTGAGCTGATTCCGCAAGCGATTTTAGACGCTCCCATCTCATTCTTCGCCAAACGATGGAACATCAAATTCGTTCAGGAGTTGATCAGCTGGATACCCTCGAAGGAGCGGTATTGCGCCTCGATGGAATGCCTTTCTAGCTCCGTCGCTATCGTGGCTATCCGGAGGGCACGACGACGCTTTACGTTCCGCGAGAAGTCTCCGAGATTTCGAAGATAACTGCCGCGGTCGCCGCGATTGTAAGTGCCCTCGAACTCGCTTCCTCGGTCATTCGCCGGCAGTGAGCGGACGATCCCAGCCTTTAGTTCTGCGCCGCTCAGCTAGAGGTGGCGGCTTCGGTTTCCATTACTTGTTTGATGCGCTCGGTCAGTTCCATTACGCGCAGGCCGTCGTCGGCGCTTACTGCGGGCTGGGCGCGGGTTTTCACGGCTTCGACGAATGAGCGCACTTCGTCGGCCAGCGGGTCGGCTTCGCCGAGGTCGATCTGCTCGGCCGAGATCATCGGGAACTGCGAGCCTGGAGGGGCCGGGCTCTTGCGATAGATCTGGATACGCCGCGCTTCGTAGTCGACCGAAATATATGCGTCGGGCTGGAAGAAGCGGATCTTGCGCTCGCGGCGTGCGGCGACGCGGCTTGTGACGAGATTGGCGATAAGGCCGCTCCGGAAGCGGATGCGCGCGTTTGCGAGGTCGATTCGATCGGTGAGAATCGCGACGCCGACGGCCTCGAGCGACGCGACTTCCGATGGCGCGACGGAGAGAATCACGTCGAGATCGTGGACCATCAGGTCGAGGATCACGTCGACGTCGGTGCCGCGCTCGGTGAACGACGCGAGGCGGTGGCATTCGACGAAGCGCGGATTCTTGACGATCGAATGAAGGTGGACGACGGCCGGATTGAAGCGCTCGAGGTGGCCGATTTGCAGGACGCGGCCGCTGCGCGAGGCGAGCGCGGCCAGCTCGCGCGCCTGGGCCAGCGTCGCCGCCATCGGCTTTTCGAGCAGCACGTCGATTCCCGAGGCGAGCAGGGCGCTGGCGATCTCGTGATGAGTTATGCCCGGCGAGGCGACGGTTGCGAGATCAACTTTTCCCGCCAGCGCGCGGTAGTCGGCGATCGCCGTGGCGCCGAGCTCAGCGGCGAGCTGGGCCGCGCGATCGCGATCCAGATCGACGATGTAATCGACCGAAACGGCGTCGAGCGCGGCGTATTTGCGCGCGTGCAGCGAGCCCAGGCGGCCCGCACCGACGACGGCAGCGCGAAGCTTAGGCATGGCCGATCAGCGCGACTCCGCTTTGGGCGGCGATCTCCAGGGTTCGCTCGCGTTCAAGGATCAATGTGGTGTGGGCTTCGATACCGAGCACGGCGGCGCCGATTTCGCGCAGCAGTTCGATCGTGCCGGGACCGATCGCAGGGCGATCGAAGCGCATGTCCTGCCCGGGCTTCGCGGCCTTGGCGATGACGAGGTCCTTGCCCACGAGCGAGGCGGCGCGGCGCAGCGCGGCGTCGGTTCCTTCGACGGCTTCGACGGCCGCGACGACACCATGCTTCACCGCGACAGTCTGGCCCACGTCATACGCACCCATTTGGCGCGCAACCGCGAAGGCAAGTTCCAGGTCGCTTGATTGCTGATCCGATAGGGCACTGCCGGCAAGGAGGCCTTCGCCCGCGAGCATCTCGGGCAGCATCGGGACCGGATCGATCATCGCGATACCTTCACTCTCGACTTCGCCGGCGACGCCACGCAGCACTGCGTCGTCGCTGAAGCGCTTGAGCCCGGCGAGCATCTTGAGCGCGCGCGCATCGGGCGCGAACGAATCCTGAAGCCGCGCGCGGGAGATGCCGCCGGCCATCGCGGCTTCGGTCACGCCGGCATTGCGGAAGGTGTCGATGATCTTCTGCAACTCGCCGACCTTGATCCACACCACCCGATCGACGATCTGGCCGAGCTCGGGGCGGGTTTCCTTCTCATGCGCGACGGCGATCAACTCGATGTTACGCTTGCGCGCGAAAGCTGCGAGCTCAAGCGGGAAGACGCCATTGCCGGCGATCAGGCCAAGCTTATTCACGCTCGCGGCCAACGACTCCGCGTTTGGATTCTTTGATGAAGTTGATGAGACGTTTGATTTCGGGGCGCGCGCCATGCTCGGCGAGCACCTGTTCGATCGCCTCTTCGCGGCGCAACTTCGAATAGAAGAGGGTGCGAATCGCGGACTTGAGCGCGGCGATCGTGTCGGGTTTAAATTCGCGGCGCGCGAGTCCGATCTCGTTGATACCTACCAGTCGCGCCCGCTCCGCTCCGGCGACCATCGTAAATGGCGGCACGTCCTGGGCGAGCTTGCTGCCGGCAGCGACGATCGCGTGAGCGCCGATTCGGCAGAACTGGTGAACGCCGGACATCCCTTCTACAATCGCCCACTCTTCGAGTACGCAATGGCCGGCTATCCCGGTCGAGTTCGCAACGACGACGTAATCGCCGATCTGGCAATCGTGAGCGATGTGCACGTAGTTCATCAGCATCACGTGATTGCCGATGCGCGTGACCATCCCGCCGCCCTCGGTGCCGCGATGCAGGGTCGTGAACTCGAAGATCTGGTTGTCGTCGCCGATCTCGAGGGTCGATTCTTCGCCGCGATATTTCAGATCCTGCGGCGGCGTGCCGAGCGAGGCGAACTGGTAGATGCGATTGCGGCGCCCGATGATGGTGTTGCTTTCGATAACGGCATAGGGCCCGACGATGGTCTCAGCGCCGATTTTGACGCCCGGTCCGATAACCGCGCCCGGTCCGATCTCGGCCGCAGAGTCGATTTCGGCGCGGCTGTCGATGACCGCCGTGGGATGGATATGACCGGCTATCGTCCTACCCCTTCACTTCCATCGCCGAGAGTTCGACCTCGGCGGCCAGTTCATCGCCGACGCGAGCGGCGGCCTGCATCCGCCATAGCGGGCGCCGGTACTTCATGATCTTCACTTCCATCTTCAGTTGATCGCCCGGGATCACGCGGCGGCGGAAGCGCACGTTGTCGAGCCCGGTGAGCATGAAGAAGCTGTGCGAGTCGATCGGCACTTCGTTGAGTGCGAGCAGTGCGCCCGATTGCGCCAGCGCCTCGACGATGAGTACGCCCGGCATCACGGGATTGCCGGGGAAGTGGCCATTGAAGAAGGGCTCGTTGAAGGTGACGTTTTTGAGCGTGAGGATGCGGCCCTTGTCGATCTCGAGGATGCGATCGACGAGCAGAAACGGATAGCGATGCGGCAGCAGGCCGAGGATCTTGCCGAGCTCGCTCAATCTTTCGTCAGCGCCCACGGCAGTTTGCTATTTCGAGATTGTCGACTTCTTCGCGATGCTGCCGCCGAAGTCGCTGGGCTGCGACGCGCCCGCGTAGCTCTGGCTCGCTGCACCGCCACCCTCGCCCAGCGTGCCGATCTGAACGTGGGTCGCATTGTAACTGCGAATCACTTCGTCGGTAATGTCGATACCCGGCGCGCCCCACAGGATCGAGCCCTTTTCCAGGACCATCGTGAAGCCGTCGCGCTCGCCGATACCGCGGATGACTTGGGCGAGGTCGTGGACGATCCTGCTGGTGACGTCGGCGTCCTTCTGCTGCAGCTCATCGCGCGAATCCTTGTAGTCGCGCTCGAAGTTCTTGAGCTTGGTCATGTACTGGTCCTGAAGATTCTGGCGCTGGTCGGGATTCATCAGCATCCCTTTCTTTTCGATCTCGTCCTTGAGCGCCTGAACGTCGTTTTGCTGGCGCTGGAGGCGAGCTTCAAGGCCAGATACCTTACCTTGGAAATCCGCCTTGGCCCGCTTGCCCGCATCGCACTCGTTGAGCGCGCGCTGCACGTCCACGTATGCCAGTTTCACATCGGCGCGAGCTGGAATCGCGGATGCGAGCGCGATCAACAGCGCACCGATGATTATGAACGGTTGCCTCATAACTGCCTGGAAAGCCTCCTCGTTTGAGCGGCGCGACGCGGGTGCCATGCTGTGCGGCGCGTACCGATGCCGCAAGAATATACACGATTTTTTAACTACGGACATTATGCGCCGCTAGAGCGGCGATCCGGTGCCGAACTCGAAAACGACGGTCTGGTCGGCCGGACGCGGGTTGATCGGGAAGGCCAGGTCAAGTGCGAGCGGTCCGAACGGCGATTTCCATCGCACGCCGAAGCCGGCAGCGGCCTGCAGCTCGGTGAGATCGATTGATTGCTGGTTAAGGAACGACTGACCGGCATCGATAAACGTGACGCCGCGCAGGCCGAGGCCCGAAAGGATCGGGAAGGTAACCTCGTTGCTGAAGATCAATTCCTTGCTGCCGCCGACGTTCTGTACGCTGAGCGGCTGGCCGGCCTGGTTGTAGATCGTCACCTCGGGTCCCAATGAATAGAGCTGATATCCGCGAACCGATTCGATATTGCCGGTGCCGCCGGGGAAGAAGCGGTCATACAGCGGCAGGTTGCCGCCGGTGCCGGCGCTCAAGTTGGTGCCGATACCGAAAGTGATGCCTTGCGATAGAACCCAGCTTCCCCAGGTCGGGCTCTTGATGAACGGATAGAAATAGCGGCCGTGCCATTGGCCGCGCAAGAAGTAGTTACCACCGCCAATGCCGCCGATTTGTCCCTGGAAACTGAGGATGGTACCGGTGCGCGGGTCGGTTGGATTATCGACCGTGAAGCGGCGGATGCTGGGCAGGATTTCCGAGGTTTGCGTGTAGCCCGCGAATTGCGCGATCTGATAGGTGGTGAACTGGTTCAGACCGGTGATCCCGATGCTCTGAAACGAGTAGCCGAGGCCGACGTTCACGTCCTTGAGCGACAGCGGGCCGAGCTTCTTAAAGCCGAGTTCCGTCAGCGGATAGGTGGTGTTGAGGCTGAAGCCCGCCGAAGACTGATCGAAGCTGAGCAGCACGCTCTTGTTGTCGAACAGCGAGACATTCACGCCGAGCGGCATGTCGAGGAACCACGGCTCGCCATAAGAGATGCTGTAGTTCTGGAACAGGAAGCCGATCTGCGCGCTCAGGATCAGCGATTCGCCGCCGCCGAAGAGGTTGGTATTGCCGATGGTGAACGTGCCAAACAGCGAGGAGAAGCTGTCGAATCCGCCCGAGACCTGGAATGAGGCGGTGTTGCCCTCGGCCACGTTCACGTCGAGGTTAATCTTGTCGGGCTGATTGGCGGGCGAGGTCGTGATGCGCACGTCACTGAAAAAGCCCAGCCGCGACAGGCGCTGCTGCGAAGCGCGAATGGCAGACGCCGAGTAGGGCTCCTGCTCCTGCACCTGCATCTCGCGCCGGATGACCTTGTCGGAGGTCTTGGTGTTGCCGGTGATATTGACGCGATCGATCAGGACCTCGTGACCCGGGTTGATGACGAAGGTCACGTTGATGCGTTTGGTCGGTTCGTCAAGATGGGTGCGCGGGTCGACATTGACGTAGGCATAGCCGCGATCGGAGTAGTAGTCCGATAGCGCCAGCACGTTGCGCTGCATGTCGGAGCCGCGGAACAGCGCGCCGGGCTTGAGCGTGATCAGCTTGCGGATATCGGAGCGCGAGAACTTGAGGTTGCCGACGATCGCGATCTTGCCGACGTGGTACGGCGGTCCCTCGTCGATGGTGATGACGATGTTGATGTTGTTGCCGACGCGCACGACCTGCGGCGGATCGATATGAACCTTCAAATAGCCGTTGTCGTAGTAGAAGGCCGTCAGGCGATCGACGTCGTCGTCAAGTTTCTTCTGGTCGAGCGCCCCCCAATCGGTAAACCAGCTGACCAGCCGATTGTAGGTGTGCGTCTCCATCGCAAGCTTGAGTTCGGACGAAGTGAAAGCCTTATTGCCGTGGAACTCGATTGATTTGATCCAGACTTTTGGTCCCTCGTAGACATCGAATTCAGCGACCGCGGCGTTGTTCGGATACATCACGGGCTTGTAGACGATGTGCGCGTCGAGGTAGCCCTTGTCCTGGTAGAGCTGCGAGACGCCGTTGATCGTCTCGCGGATCTGGACCGGATTTTCGATCGAGCCGACCTGGATTTTGATCGCGTCGCGGACCTTGTCGTCGGTCGGACGCATCGCCTTCATGCCCTTCCATACGACGTCAGTGATTTGGGGACGTTCCTTCACGTCGAACACGAGGTTGATCTGCGATGGATTCGAGGTCGGCTCGACGATCTGATCGACGGTCGTGAAAAAGCCCATCGCGTAGATCTTATGTACGTCCTGGTTGGCCAGGGACGGATCGTACGGCTGCCCCGCTCGCGAGCTGATCTGGCTCATGATCGCGGCATCTTCGACACGCTGATTGCCGCGAATCTCGACCTTGGCAATGGTCTGATTCTGGGCGGCGCCGTAGCTCGCCAATCCGAGCACGATCGCCAGCGCGAGGAGCGCAGACCAGAGCGCTGCGCGGCCGATGCTCGCCTTGATGGTTGTTACTGCCACTCAGGAGCACCAGAGACCGCGCGCGAACGCGCGCCATATCAATGCATTAATTCGGATAGCCGCCATTGTGGACTGCGGGTCGATGGTATTGCCGAGACGCGACACTATCGGCCTTAAGCGCGTGCCCCTTCGTTGACGTCGAATTCAAGATTATCGATCGTGCCAACATGAAGACGATTCGCACGGCGCATTGATTCTCCGCCCGGACTGAGCGCCGTCATTGGATTCCACGCGACTTCGAGAACCAATGGCGTCTCGATGCGGTCTTTGCCGCGAAGGTTGATAGGCGCGCTAGTCGGCGGCTTTGCATATGCGTGCGATGGAACTCCGCATGCGATCGCGATGATCAGCGCGCAGCAAACCGCCGCGCGAACTGGAATCGCGTTGAACATTCGGACTGACACTCAAGAACACCAAAAACGGCGAACAAGCTAGCCAATCGGTCCCGGTAAGTAAACCAAGCGCCCCGCTATCGCGCGCTTCGATCAGCTTCGTGGCTCGTCGATGAGTTTTCCTTCCTGGATCCTAAGCGCGCGACCCACGCTGCGCATCAAGCGTTCGTTGTGAGTCGCGATTACTAACGTGATTCCCAGTTCATGACTGAGCATATGGAACAGGCCGTGAATCTCCTCGGCCGTATGCGGATCGAGATTGCCCGTCGGCTCGTCGGCGAGCACGAGCCGCGGCCTGAGCACCACCGCTCGCGCGACCGCAACGCGCTGCTGCTCACCACCCGACAGCTCGGCCGGCCTGCGATGCAG
The DNA here is from genome assembly GCA_035508495.1 of Candidatus Binataceae bacterium. Taxonomy (NCBI): domain Bacteria; phylum Candidatus Binatota; class Binatia (SeqCode); order Binatales (SeqCode); family Binataceae (SeqCode); species Binataceae bacterium (SeqCode). Next base: position 68,802 of record DATJMX010000016.1, on the reverse strand, counting down.
CTTGTCACCAAGTCCCACGCGGGCGAGGATTTCCTGCGCGCGATGCTCCGCCTCTTCGTCGTTCATCCGCGCGATCAGCGCCGGCATCATCACGTTTTCGAGCGCGCTGAAATCGGCCAGCAAATAGTGAAACTGAAACACGAATCCGAGCTTGTGATTGCGATAGTCGGCCAGCGCGGGTTCGTCGAGCGCGAAGAGATCCTGCCCTTCGAACAGCACCTTGCCCGCGCTCGGCGTCTCAAGACTGCCGAGCACGTGCAGGAGCGTTGACTTGCCGGTGCCCGATTGGCCGACGATCGCGATTTCCTCGCCTGCATCGACGGTCAGGTCGAGGCCGCGCAGCACTTCGATCTCGCGCCCGGCGTCGTAGAATTTCTTGACCACGCCGCGCGCTTCGATCAGTAAATGAGCCTGCGCGGCGGCTGGCTCACTCATAACGAATGACCTCGACCGGTGAGAGCGAACGCGCCTCGAGCGCAGGGTAAAGCGCGGCCACGACGCACAATAGGATCGCGACTACGGCGACCAGTATGAAGTTGAGTGGATAAAGCCGCACCGGCACCGCGCTTACCATGAAGAGATCGGCTGGCAAATGAATCAGGTGATACTTGCCGATCAGGAACGATGACACAAAGCCCGCGCCAACGCCGAGCGTTGTCCCGATCACGCCGAGCAGCGCCCCTTCGCACAGAAAAATCGACGCGATCGACGCAGCGCGTGCGCCCATCGCACGCAGAATCGCGATCTCCTTGCGCCGCTCCATCACGACCATCACCAGCGTTGCGACGATATTGAATGCCGCCACCAGCACGATCAGCAGCAACACCAGGAAGTCGGTCATCTTTTCGAGTTTGAGCGATGAAAACAGCGGCGCGTTGGCCTCCGTCCAGTCGGTGACCTTGAACTCCGGTCCCGCCATCGCTTCCACTTCGGCGCGGACTTTCGGCGCGTCGAACATGTCGTGGAGCCGCGCTTCGAGGCCGCTCTGCAACTGCGGATCGTCGGCCAAAAGCGCGCGGCCATACTTCAGATCGACGAATATCAGCGAGGAATCGAATTCAAACATCCCCGAATGGAAAAAGCCCTCGACCACGAACCGCTTGAGCCGCGGCGCGCCCATCGCATTGGCCAGACTCGCCGGCGAGATCAGGATCATCGGGTCGTTGACGCGAAGTCCAAGCTCGCTCGCGAGCGAGGCGCCGACGATCGCACCCGGCAAGTCGGCCATCCGCTTCTTGCCCTGATCGACCACCGGAACCGGGTACGTATGCTCGAGACTGTCGAGGCTGCCGCTCTCGAGCGTTCGCTTAAGCTCCGTAAGCACGTTGTTATCACTGACCTGGACCGCTCGCAGGATGCCCCCCGAGACGTAGCCCGGCGCGCCGCTTTCGGTTGACCCCACCGCCATCACTTGCGACGTCACGTAGGGCGCGACCGCGATGATTTCCGGGATCGCCTCGAGCTTCTTCCTGAGATCGGCGGCGTTAAAGATCCCTCCGTCGGCGCGCTCAATCGTCAGTTCCGGTGTGAAGGCGAGCAGGCGGTCGCGGAGATCCTCCTGGAACCCGCTCATGACCGCCAGTGTTACTGTAAGGACGAAGGTTCCGAGCGTGACACCGGCCAGCGAGATCAAAGCGATTACCGACACGAAGCGCTCGCGCCGCCTGGCCCGCAGATACCGCATCCCGATCAGAACTTCGAAGCGCAACCGATACCTCTGGTCTCTCTTGTCACTGACGTGGCTCTGATGGGCGCTGCGATGCTGCTTTCAACCTGGCGAGATCCTCTCGCCTGCCGACGAAAGGATTTAACACGAACATCCTTTCCGGAAAGTCAAACTTTTGCAATCAATTACCTTGCAGAAGCACATCCTCGTGCAATATCCTCTTCGCTCGGCAAGTTCCGCCGGAGGTGACTGGCATGAAGCGCTTTTTCGTTGGCGTTCTGGCCGCAGCACTATTGTCGCTCGTAGCCAGCGCGACACGATCGCATGCGTCTGACAGCGCCGGCGTCGATCCCAATACGCTGATCCAGATGAATTTCCAGAGCGTGGATATTCCCGTTCTGGCCAAGTTCGTCAGCGAGATCACGGGCAAGAACTTCATCCTCGACGAAAGCGTTCGCGGCAAAGTTTCGATCATGGCGCCGACCAAGGTCACGCCGCAGCAGGCCTATGAACTCTTTCAATCGGTCCTGCAGGAAAAAGGTTTCATGACCGTGCAGGCCGGCAAGGTCATCAAGATCATTCCGGCGCGTGAGGCGCGCTCGATCGGACCCAGCGTTAATTCCAATCAGGCAGTCGGCGGCGACGAATATGTGACGCGGATGGTGCGGCTCAAGAATATCGACGCCTCCGGCCTCGTCGGCGTAATCCAGCCGATGATCTCGCATGACGGCCTCGTCGCGGCATTCCCCGAAGACAACACGATCATCATCACCGACGACGGTTACAACGTGCAGCGCCTGCTGCAGATCATCGGCTCGCTTGATGTACGCGGTGAGCAGCAGAACGTTACGGTCATTCCACTGCGCCTCGCCTTTGCGGCAGAGATCGCACCCGAGATCGAGCAGGTGATGAACGCCCGCCTCGGCATCAGCTCGGGTTCGAGCATGCAGGCACGCCCCGGGATTGGAGTTGTCGCACCATCGGCGCAGGGCACTTCGACCGGCTTCAAGATCATTCCAGATGAGCGCACCAACTCGCTGTTAGTTCTCGCGCCGCCGCTCCAGATGCGCGAGATCCAGGAAATCGTCGCCAAGCTCGACGTCGTCCCGCCCAACTCCACCTCGCGCATCCATGTCTATCGACTGAAGAACGCGCAGGCGCTTGAGATGGTCCAGGTCCTCAATAACCTGATGAACGGCGGCAACGGCCCGTCCACCCTTTCGCCCACCACCGGAAAAGGATCGCTCGGCCGCGGCAGTTCGCTCGGCAACTATAACGGCAGCTCGTTCGGTTCTGGCTTTGGCGGGATGAGCGGCGGATCCAGCATGAGTGGCTTATCGGGCGCGTCGTACGGCGGCAGCTCGATGGGCGGTATGGGCGGCGGCATGGGCGGAGGAATGGGCGGCATGGGCGGAGGAATGGGCGGCGGCGGAATGATGCGCGGCTCTTCCGGCGGGTACGGCAGCAGTGGCGGAAGCTCGAGCGCCGGCACCAGTGGCAGAACGCCAGACTTCAGCTCCCCCGTCAGCATCACCGCCGACCCCGCTACCAACGCGCTCGTCGTGAGTGCGGCGCCTCAGGATTGGCAGACGGTCAAGAACATCATCGATGAGCTCGACGTGCCGCGCGTGCAGGTCTTCGTGCAGGCGGTGCTCGTCGAGGTGCAGGCTGAACGTCAGCGTGAGATGGGTGTCAATTACTTCGCCAATGGCACCCTGGGCGGCAACGTTGCGGGAGTCGGAACTCTGAATTTCGGCCAACTCCAAAATGCTATCGGCAACCCGCTGGGAATGACCGGTTTGGGCCTCGGTCTGGCGTCGGGTCAATCCTGCTCGGTTCCGGCTGCGATCGTGTCGGCGGCCACTACCGCCGCGACCGGATCGACCACCAGCGCCACCGGGAACGTCAGCGTGCCATGCGAACTCGCGCTGATCACCGCATTGGAGCAGGATCAGCATGCGAACGTGCTGTCGGCGCCGACATTGCTCACGGCCGATAACGAAGAAGCGATGATCGTCGTCGGCCAAAATCTGCCGTTTGTAGGCTCGGCGTCAGCAAACGCTGGTCTGCCCGGTCAGATCTTCAACTCGGTCGATCGCCAGAACGTCGGTATCACGCTCGATATCGTTCCGATGGTTTCCGAGGGCGACTACGTGAAGCTCGACCTTTATGAGGAAGTTTCGCAGGTCGATCCGACTACAGTGAATAACTCGCTCGGACCCACAACGACGATTCGATCGGCATCGACTGCTGTGCTCGTGATGAATCATCGCACCGCGGTCATCGGTGGCTTGATGTCCAGTGCCGACAACATCAACAACCAGGGTGTGCCATTCATCAGCAATATCCCATTCCTCGGCAACCTGTTCAGCGACAAGAATCGCAGCAAGAGCAAAGACAACCTGATGGTTTTCCTGACCCCGCACATCGTCCGCAACAAAGCCGATCTGCGTGAGCTCTCGCTGGCAGAGCGTCAGAAGTTCGTCAATTCGCTGGGCCGCAAAGAAATCCACGATATGCCAGCCTCGCAGGTGCAGCAGGTTTACAGCCCGAGCTTCTCGATTGCGGTACCGCCCTCGGCTGAGCTGAATGCTCCGTACGGCGCGCCGCCGACTGCTCCGGGTCCGGACAACACGGCGCCCGATACGACTGGCGCCACGCCGTTCAACACGACCGAAGTCGGTCCGACGACGATGAACACCAGGATGGGCGGGCCGAGTGTCGCGACCGGTACGGCCGTGGCTCCGGCGCCTATTGCGGCGGCTCCCGCATCCGCTCCGCTCGATGCGGGCGCGGGCAGCGTATCGCCGTTCAGCGACGCCTCGACAGGTGCGGCGGGCGGCAGCAAGCTCGATTCGACGCGCGGCGTGACGCCGTCAATCGCACCCTGAATACGTGTCGCGGTTTGTCTCAGGCGCGCGCCGCATCTTCGGCGCGCGCCTTTTTCTTGCGCGCACGATCGACTCGCGGGATGCTCTCTAGTTAATGGCTCGTCAGGTTGGCCGGGTTCAGGCGCGTTTTGAATATACCGGTATTGCCGCCGTGGTCGCGGCGATGCGCGCGATGCCGCTTGCGCGTGCGGTGCGGGCCGGCGCGGGAATCGGTGCGATCGCGATGAAGCTCGATCGGCCCAATCGCCCGATCGCGCAGAAGAATCTTGCAATCGCGTTCCCTGAAAAGACCGAGGCCGAGCGACTTTTGATCCTGCGCGGTATGTATCGCAACTGGGGCCGGATGCTTGCCGAATGGACCCACTTCGACAAGCTGAGCCGCGCCAATATCGCAAAGGTCACCGTCTATTCGGGCGAAGAAAACTGGCAGATAGCAGAGGAGATGTCGGGCGGGCGCGGACTATTCGTCCTCACCGCGCACTTCGGCAACTTCGAGCTGATGCAGCTCGCGCATTCGATCTACGGCTACCATATCGCGATCGTGCATCGTCCGCTGCGCAATCCGCTCGTCGATGCCGCCGTGTGCGAGGCGCGCGTTAAATTCGGCAACCGCGTAATCCCGCGCAAGGCGGGCGCGCGCGACATGCTGAAACTGCTGCGCCAGAACTGGATGATCGCGATCGCACTTGACCTCGACGTGCGCCAGGGCGTGTTCGTCGATTTCTTCGGCCTGCCAGCCTCGACCAGCGACAGCGTCGCGCGGCTCGCGATGCGCACCGGCGCACCGGTCGTGCCCTGCTTCATGGTGCGCGAAGGCGACAGCGTCCACCACAGACTCGAGATCCATCGCCCGATCGAGTTGGTCACCGGACCCGATCGCGAAGCCGCCGTGCGCGAAAACACGCAGCTCTTCACCACCGAGATCGAATCGATGATCCGCAAGCATCCCGACCACTGGAACTGGATTCACCGCCGCTGGAAAACCCGCCCCCCCGGCGAGCATCGTTTCTATTGATGAAAGAGTTTCCTAAGCTAAAGCCGATGGCGCAGAGCGACGACCGAACAAAGAACAATGACGGGGAGCATCGCGAGCCTCCCGCGGTGTATTTCCCCGCGTGCGGTGCGCTTTGCGACATCTTCTGGTGGGCGCGCCGCAACGATTCCAAAACCGAATCCTCCACTGATCCCGAAGCGAACCCTTCTCCCGTTATTTCACGGGAGAAGGTGCCTGACGCGCGCAAGCGCGCGTCAGGCGGATGAGGGTTCCTACTTCCTTTCGTGCCCTTCGTGGTGAGTTCTGCCACCTCAGCCATAGCATTCATCCCGTCCGCAACATTCCCGTCCTATAGCGCCGCCACATCTCGCCCGCGAGGCGCCGTCCGTCGGCTCTGACGCCGAAGCGCGCGAAGTAGCTGCACACGGTATCGAGATCGCGTTCGAGCAACTCCTGCGCGTTCGGATTGAAGCGTGCATCGACGGCCTGCGGAAAATCGATCACGACCGGAGTGCCCGACCACCACAGAATGTTGTACGGCGACAAGTCGCCATGCACGAAATGATTCACGAGCAGCAGCGTCACGGTCTGAAAGATATCGCGCAGGCAAGCCTCGGCCTCGCGGCGGCCGAGTGATATGCGGCTCAGCATGGGCGCCGAGCCGCTCGCGTCGCCCAAATATTCCATCAAGATCGCGCTCTGCGATTCGGAGATCGGCTCCGGCACCCGCGCCCCGGCGCTGCTCATCAGCTGAAGAGTTTGAAACTCGGAGTGTATCCAGACCCCGAACTGGATATTTCGGCCGTGGCGCGACTTGCGCTCGAGCGCGAGCTTGTCGCGCCGGCCGAGCGGGCGATTGCGGCCCGCCTGGTAGATCGCATCGTTGCGGAAGCTGCGCTCCTCGAGCGGCCGATACACCTTGGCCGCCAGGAACTCCTTTCCGGTTGAGGCGCCCGCGGCGCAGCAGTAGACAGTCGCTTCCTTGCCGCTGCGGACGACGTAGAGAACCTCAGTTATCAGACCTTCGGCGAAAAACGCATCGAGTGCGTCTTCGATTTCGTTTTCGATCATTTCCTGCTCCGCGGTTAGAGGTTGATAGCCGGTAAGTGGTGTTCATCTTGCGGTCCTCCAATGGGTTGGGGTTATGCGCCGCGATGCGCCCGCGCGGACGTGCGCGGGCGCCCGCCCCGGAGCGAAAACTAAAAAGCCACGGGGCGATTGCCTCCGTGGCCGTGTGCCTGAAAGGATTTATGCCTTAGCGGCGGACGGACGCGGGAGGCGAATTGCGGCGCGACAGAACGGCATCAATAGTATTCATGTCTCGGAGTTCTCCTCCCTTCAAAGAAGATGGGTGATTATACATTCGCGCAAGCCGAATGCAACTCCACTTCACTCACGCAAAATCTTCTCATGGAAGGTGGCCGAGATCGGGTCCGACTAGCTAGCGCTTTCTGCTATTCGACGACCACAACTTGAGAGTGAGCGACGCCTCTAATCAGTTCTATCAAGAGAGCGGAATCCAGAAGCCGGCCTAAGCCCTAACCCCTTCCCGCATCTGGAAGGGACATTCTGCGCTCGACTAGACTGAATCATGCGGCGAACGAACTTCCCTTCACGTGCGTGAAGGGAAAGAGGGTTAGGTCGTTTTTTATTTGCTACCGACGGCGGTTTCGCTATCGACGGCTGATTTCATCCCGGCCACGGTTCCTCGCATCATGTCGGCGTATGCGCGATCGAGAAAATCCACGCGAAAGAGAAAACGTCCCAAACCTCCGAGGTAGCCCGGAAAGCGATTGTCGCGCAGCTTGAACGAGTACACCCACGTGAGATGAGTCTTGTCGGCGCCCACGACGTTGTATTGAAAGTCGCCGAGACCATATTCGATCGGCGCCGCCTGCGCCGTCGTGTAATTCCAGACGACGTAGCGGAAATGATAGGTCGTGCCGGTCTGCTCGCGCACTAGAGATTGCTCCTCGAGCGTCGAACCGTCGCTGAGACATACCAGCCGCCGCGTACCCGGCACGCCGAATTCACCAGGTGTCAATGCATAGTCACCGGCGACACCGGGCAGCGAGCTTGACTGATGGACAGTATCCTTAAGCGGCCGGTTGATGGTGGTCAGAACCACCTCGAGCGGATGATCGAAAGTGATTTCCTCGGTATGCGACACGAGGGGCGCATCGGCGCTGAGCGCGGGATGCGGCGTATCGACGAAGCCTGTGGGCGGTGCGCATGAGGCCGCGTGTGCGGTTGCCGCTGAGGCCGCGACGATCATAGTTGCGAACGCGAATGCTGCAGGTTTGAAATTCATCATTAGCTAGATCCTTCAACCGGCCGCGCGGCCGCCTTCGCAAGGCAGCACCGTTCCTGTTGTCCAGCGCGATTCGTCCGAGAGCAGGAACAGCGCCGCGCGCGCCATGTCGTCGGGGTCCGCGATGTACTTGATCGGCATCAGCTCGGCCATCTGCTCGCGCGCCTCTTCGGTCGCTATCCAGCGGTCGAACATTTCCGAGCGCGTCGGTCCGGGCGCGATCGCGTTGACGCGGATTCCCATGCGCGCGTAGCCGAGCGCCGCGCACCTGGTCAGGCCCGCGAGGCCAAATTTGCTCGCGGCGTAATCGCTGTTGTGCGAGGAGCCGATCAGCCCGCCGATCGACGACGTGTTGACGATCGCGCCGCCGCCGTTCGCGAGCATCGCCGGGATTTCATGTTTCATGCACAGAAAAACGCCGCGCAGGTTGGTCTCGATCACCTGGTCGAATTTTTTGGTGCTGATTTCGTGGAGCATCTGATGGGCGCCGCCGACGCCCGCGTTGTTAAACGCGCAATCGAGCCGTCCATGCTCGCGCGCCACGAATTCGACCGCGTGTTTTACTGAATCCTCGTCGCGGACATCGCATTCGACGGCCGACGCCTTGTGGCCGAGCCGCCTCAGCTCAGCAACGATCGATTCGACGCGATCGATTCTGCGCGCGCCGCCGGCGACGATTCCGCCCTCGGCCGCAAACAGGCGCATCGCGGCCGCGCCAATCCCGCTCGAAGCGCCGGTGATCAACACGACGCGGCCCGCGAGCCGATTGGCGAAGAACTTCAAGGGCTCTGGATTTGCGTATGACAGGGGAGTTAACCTCGGTTGACGGTGTCAACGTTGACAGCGTCAACCTAGCCGCGGCGGTTGACCGTGTCAACCATCTCGCGTTTACTTCTGGTTGATGGCTTCAGATACCCGGAGCGCCCTGGTTGCCGCCGCCGCCGAACTGCTCGACCAGGGCGGACCGGCGGCGGTGACGCTGCGCGAAGTTGGGCGCAAGGCGGGAGTCTCGCACAACGCGCCCTACAAGCACTTCAAGAGCAAGGAGGATCTGCTGGCCGCGATCGCAAGCCGTGAGCTGGAGCGCCAATCGGAAACGATGAATGCGCTGAAGCCGCAGGCCAGGCCGATCGACGCGCTGCGCCGTCTGACTCGCGGCTATATCCGATGGGCCCAAAACTATCCCGCGCGCTTCCGCCTCGTATTCGGCGAATGGAAACACGATTCGCACGAGCTCGGCGAGGCCGCAGGCAAATCGCGCGCGATGCTGGTGGAAATCGTCAAAGCCGCGCAGGACGCGCATCAGCTCCCGCGCGGCAACCCCGAACGGATCGCATCGCTGCTGCTGGCGCTCGCCCACGGCGCGGTAGATCTGGCGCTAGCGGGGCATCTATCAGCAACAGGCAAAGGCGCCGCTGACCCGGACATGCTAGCCGACGATCTCTACGCGCTACTCAAGAAATCGTCGCAGACCGATCGCAAATACAGACGAAAATGAACCGCTAAGGTTCTATCCTTCAACGTAAGACGGCAGGCCGCGATCCAGTCTGTAAACCTGCTCGACCGGCCCGCCATACGCGCGAGCCTGGTTCGCCCTACAGCAGATCGATCACTGCCTTCGCGAACTCACCGGTTTTCGCTTTGCCACCTTGATCGACGGTCAGGGTCCGGCCTTCGCCGTAGACTTTGCGCACTGCGTCGTCGAGGCGTTTCGATTCGGTCGCGAAGCCCAGGTAGTCGAGCATCATTGTCGCCGACAATATTGATGCGGTCGGATTGATGATGTTCTGGCCCATGATGTCGGGTGCGGTGCCGTGCACCGATTCGAAGTAGGCGTAGTTGTCGCCGTAGCATCCGCTGGGCGCGACGCCGAGGCCGCCGACCGTGCCCGCGGCTGCGTCGGAGAGAATGTCGCCGTACAGATTCGGCATCACCACGACGTCGAGATCGTGCGGCGATTGCACGATGCGCCGCGCGAAGTCATCGACGATGAACTGCTCGTACTTGATCTCCGGATGCTTCGCGACCGTTTCCTCAACGATGCGCCTGAAGAGTCCGTCAGACTCCTGCAGCATGTTGTACTTCGAGGTGCAGGTGACCTTGCCCTTGCCGCCCGCGCGCATCCGCTTGATCGCGAGCTGGCAGGCGAATTCTGCGACCCGCTGCGTGGCGCGCTCGGTGATGATCTTGATCGCGTAGATGCCGCGCGCGGAAGTGTCGAGCGGTCCGCGCAGGATCCGGCTATGAAGATGGAGCGGTGCGAGGTTTTCGATCGGACCTTCGAGACCGAGATACAAATCCTCGAGATTCTCGCGCACAATGACGAAGTCGATTCCGTCGGGCTTCGCCATCGGACTGCGAAAGCCCTTCAAGTAGCGCGTCGGGCGAACGTTGGCGAAAGTCTGTTTGCCCCAGCGCAGATAGCCGATCGAAGTGGTCTTGCCCGAGGTTGAGCCGAACAGCGTCGTGTCGGACTCGTCGATCGCCTTGCGCGCCTTGGCGTCGGTGTCGCCGCGGATCCATTTTTCGCCGGGCGGAAACTCGATGTAATCGATCGGCGCGCGCAATGCGCGCAACACTTCCATCGTCGCCGCCATCCCTTCGGGGGCCGCGTCGTCGCCGGGCAACACCACGACTTTCTTGTTTGCCATCGTAAAATCCCAAAGCGCGTGGCGAGGCGCCGAGCGCCCCGCCACGATGCGAACGATTAATGCTGCGGCTCAGCCGCCGTAGTTCCAGCCGGTTTCCTTCATCGTGAGCGCGTCGGCGTCCTTCTTGACGTGCGCCTCGGTCACCTTGCCGACGACGACGCTGTGATCGCCGAGTTCATAGAAGCCGACAACATCGCATTCCACGGAGGCCGGCGCGTCGCTGATGAGCGGCGTGCCGTTGGCGCCGTTCTCGAACGCGAAGTCGCCGAATTTGCCGTCCTTGGGTTCGACGTGGCGGAAGAACGCACCCGCGATTGCCTTCTGTCCGGAAGCAAGCATCGAGATCGAGAACTTTTTCGAATCTTTCACCATCGCGTGCGAGCCGGAATCCTTCTTGATGCCGACCACCACCAGCGGCGGATTGAAGCTCGCTTGCGTCACCCAGTTTACGGTCGCGGCCGTTGCGGTGCCGCCATGCGCGGCGCCCAGCACGAAGAGTCCGTAGGGGATCATCAGCAGCGCCTGTTTCTTTGCTTTTTCATCCATGAACGAGAACCTCCATCCTTCGACTGATTTGGATTGGGACCGGTGCAAAAAAAGTATCTCCCACGCGAAGGGCCGCGGGGCTATAATCAACATCTCCCATGGCCCTTATCAAATCAAAATCGCCAAAGATCAAGGGGCTCAACGAAGTCGGCCGCTACGCTATCGGCGTGCAGTGGATCGACGGCCACGACAGTATCTACCCGCTCGAGAACCTGCGCCGCGGATGCCCGTGCGATGCGTGCCGCGGCCGCATCGAGGGCGAGATTCCGCCGGCCAGCCAGCGGGTTCGACAATTGTCGCGGCTCGGCGAGGCGTCGGTGTTCATCGGCTGGGTCGATGGTCACGAGACGATCCTTACGATGAGCCAGCTGCGCGCGCTATGCCGATGCGCCTATTGCGTCGGCGAGCCCGAGCGGCCGGTCACCGGAGGCTGAGCAAGCAATCATGCATCGCTCGAAATTGATCGCCACGATATGCGGTTGCGTGATCGCGCTGGCGCTCTGCGCATCGTCGTTTGCAGCGGGTGCCGGGGGCGGCGGAGGAGTTGGCGGAGTCGGCGGCATCGGGGGCTTCGGTGGCGCGCATGGTGGCGGCATGATGGGGATTCCGGGGGGAGCGCCTGGAACCGGCAATGTTGCTCCACCGACTATCATGAACCCCTACCTTTACGATCGGCACTTCAGGGAGCTGAAGCTCGCGGGCCAAGTGCCGGCGGTGCCTGACAAGCTGCCGAGCGGTGCGCGGATCGTGCAGCTCAGGATGGACGGAAAGATCATTCCGATGGCCTTGGACACGGAACTCGGTTCAAGCGAGCTCGAGTTCGAACCGGGAGAGCGCTACGCCGAGGAGCTCTACACCGCAGTACTCACCAAGAGCGTCGCGGTGGTGGGCGACTCCGCGCTGCGTGAGCGTATTATCCAGGCGGCGGGAAGTTCGCAGCCCATCGAAGTGGAGGGCAAGGTGTTCAACTCCACGACCCCGTACTTCGTCGTGACCTCGGTCGAAGCGGCGAAGTAGTTCGGCGCCTCAGTTGGTTTTTGAATGCTTGGTGATTGTGCCGCGGCCGGTTGAACCGCTGTTGAGCTCGGTCAGGTTCTCGCGCGCGGTCTTGAGATTCGGATCGTAGTCGAGCGCGGTCTGGAAGGCCTCGGCCGCTTCGTCATAGCGATCGAGATCGTTCAGCGCCATGCCCTTGGCATTGTAAAGATGCGCGTTGCGATGGTCGTGCTGGAGACCGGCGTTGGCGGCCTCCAGCGCGCGCTCCGGATCGCCGACGCGCAGGTAGATATCGGCCAGTTCCTGGTAATTCGCCGCCGATGGATTCAGCGTCACCGCGCGCCGGTACATATCGACCGCGGTTGGTCCGTCGCGAAGCGCACCGTAGCAGAAACCCAGATCGACATAGGCGCCGTCGTTATCCGGATCCAATCGAACGGCGCGATGCAGCAGGTCGACCGCGTTGTAGATGAGCTTTGAGTTCATCGGATTCGATTCGCCCGCGCGGCGAATCTGCGCTTCGGCCTGGGTGACCAGCTGATTGGACGCGGTGCGATCTTCGGGCGTCGCGGCATAGGCCTGGCGCGCGCCCAGCGCGATCGCAATCGCACAAATTGTCAACATCCCGCTCGCCGCGCGACGGCGCTCGGCCTTGGGTTTCGTGCTGGAGCCTGCGCCCGCGGTTTTCATTTGGCTGCCAATCAACTCGAAGATCGCGGGCAGCACAACCACAGTCGCGATGAGAATCAGCGCCACGCCGAGGCTCAGCACCCAGCCGAGGCTCGAGATACCGCGATGGGTCGCGGAAATCAGCGCCGCGAAACCAGCGATCGTCGTCAGCGAAGCGATACACACCGATTTGCCGACCGAACGAGTGAGAATCAAGGCCGATTTGTCACGCTCCTCGCGCCAGCGATAAATCATGTTCACGCCATTATCGACTCCGGTACCGATGATAATAGGCACGGCAAACAGGTTGGCAAGATTGAAATCCCAGCGCATCCAGCCCATCGCTTCCAGCAGCCAGGCGCCGCCGAACAGCAGCGGCACGGTCGCGAGCGCGGTATCGCGCAGACTGCGGAAATCGGCGAACACGAACAGGAACACCGCGATGAGCGCAAACACCGCGGCGCGCTCGTAGCCGCGGCGCATCACCGAGGCGATCGACCAGGTCTGGATCGGCGGCCCCGTGACGTCCGGATCCACGGTGCGGAGCGCCGTCACGAATCGCGCGAGGGGAGCATCGTCCCAGATGTCGCCGCGCGGATAGACCTGCACCAGGTACGTGCCGGCGCGGCCGACGAAGCGATCGTGAATCAAGTGCGGCAGATTGGCGGCGGTGACTTCGCCCGGCGCGAGGTTGCGCCTGAATTCATCGAGCTTGCTCGAGAGCGCGCTCGCCATTCGCGCCTCGTACGCGTCGAAGGCCTTGGGATTCGCGGCGAGCCGCGCGATCGCTCGGGCCAGCAGCGAATCGGTCGTTGCAAGCTGGCCCGAGGGATCCTGATCGCGCGCGCCACCGAGCTTGAACCGCAGCGACTTCAGCTCCGCGAGCAAAGTGGCGGAATCATCCCGATGCGCGAGCGGCTGGACTGCAACACCCTCGATCGCCGGACGCAGGCCCGCCAGCGCCGCGCGCTTGGCCGCCTGATCGTCGGGGATATAGGTCGCGATCGTCTCGGCGTCCGAAACTTCGGGCAGCTTCTGAAAGGCCGCTGCGCGCCGCTCGGCCTCAGCCTGGTCGGGTGCCAGCGACACCGCGAACCATGAAGAACGCCCCGAGTCCTTGAGCAGCTTGTTCTCGAAGATTACGGCCTCGCTGCGTTCGGCCTGAAGCTTCAGCAGGTTCTGATCGAACCTGACCCGCGGCAGTCCCGCGGCGAGCGCCACCGTCACGCCAATCGCGCCCGCCACGATAACTTTCGGCCGCGAGTAGAGGCGCTTTAGGCGTGGCTCGCGCCGGGTCAGGCGAATTACTTGCGCGCGCGGCCGGCGGTTGGCATCGCGAATCGCGACCAGCGCCGGGAAGACGAACATTGCGGAGACCAGGCACAGGAACAGTCCCGCCGCCGAGACGAGGCCCAGTTCGGCGATACCGCGGAAGTCGGTGAAGCTCGGCATCAGGAAGGCCAGCGCCATGATGCAGGCCGAGGCGACCACGCCGGCCCCGGTGTTGACCACCGACAGCTCGACGCCGTCGCGCATCGCACGCCCGCTCGCGCGCGCCTCGTCGTAACGCGCCATCAGGTGAATCGGAAAGTTGATTCCGATTCCCGCCAGCACACTGGTGAAGACCGCGGAGAGCAGGTTCAGATGACCGACGAACAAGGTCGTGAAGCCGAAGGACCATGCGACCCCCACCAGCAGCGCCGCGAGCGCGAAGATCGGCTCGACGATTCCGCCGAAAGGGATCACGACCAGCAGCACGTTAGCGACGATCGCGATGGTCGAGGCCAGCGCCACGTCATGCGCGGTCGAGCTTTCCTCGGCCCGCGCGAGGGCCGGGCTGCCAGTCATTCCGGCTTCGACGTCGGGGAACGCAGCGCGCGTCTCATCGAGCGCGTGCTGGATCGCGTCAACTGGGTCGGGGCCGTTGGGCGCGCCGTCGCCCTGCGCGATATCCATCAACAGGTACTTGCCGTTGTCGGAGGCGAGATAGCCGTCGCGCAGCGCGCCGCTCTGCTGGCCCGCGCCGGTCAGGCGATCCCACGGCAGCGGCGCATGCGCCGGATCCTGCGCCAGCATTCCTTTCAGAACGTCATCGATAAAGCCGAGATCGAGATTGCTCTCGGTGCTGCTGCTCGATGACGGGCTGCCGAGCAGCCCCGACATCATCCGCGAGGTCATCGCGCGATTGGTTTCGTCGTTGACGATGGCGAAGAACGTCGCGAGGCTAGGGTCGGCGGTGTATCGCGCGAGCAGGGCGCGATTGTCACCAAGCCGCGTGGAGAGTTCCTTGATCTCGGGCAAGCTCAGGTAGAGCAGGGCGTGTCCATCGAAGAGTGCGGGATCGATACGATAGAAAACGCTCTTCACATTCGCCTTGTCGGGCGTGAGCTTCGCCGCGAGCGCGTCGGCGAACTGCTCGGCGCGAGCTGGATCGGGATCGGCGCGCACGACGACGATCAGCCCGTCGAGGTCGGGAAACTCATCGGTATAACGATGATAGTTGTGGGAGTCGCGGCCGGTGCCGGTTACGAGATCGTCCTGGCCGGTGCGGAACTCGAGATGCTGCTGGGTGTAGAAGATCGAGACCGCGGCAATGAGTGCGCATATCGCGAGCACGGCCCACGGATATTGGATATCGAGCCGCGCAATTGCGCGGAAGAAGCGATAACGGATGCTCAACCCCTCTCTCCAGGTGCGCGCCGGGCGGCGTTGCCGGATGCGCCGTCTCACGCGGCACGGCTGCCGAAGCATCCGTTCGCGCAAATCAGCCTTGGAGATTAACAGCTTCGTAAAATAGAGCGAAGCTGCGCCACGTTGATTGTCTCGTTAAGCGCTACACGTTTAGTATTGGGGAGTGCCGCGCGACTCCTTCAACCGCGAAATCGACTACCTGCGGATCTCGGTAACCGATCGCTGCAACTTTCGATGCGTCTACTGCATGCCGCTTGACGGCCTGCGTTTCCTGCCCAACAGCGAGCTGTTGACGCCGGCCGAGATCGAAACCGTGGTTCGCGCCGCAGTCGGAATCGGATTCGGCAAGTTCCGCTTCACCGGCGGTGAGCCGACGTTGCGGCTCGATTTGCCGGAGATCATTGCTCGCGCATCGCGGGTGCCGGGCGTCGGACCGCTCGCGCTGACTACCAACGCGATGCTCCTTGAGGAACTGGCGAAGCCGCTCAAAGAGGCCGGGCTCTCGCGCATCAACGTTCATCTCGACAGCCTTAAGCCGGCGACGCTCGAAAAGCAGATGCGCTGGGCGAACTTCGATCGCGTATGGCGCGGGATCATGGCGGCGGAAGAGGCGGGACTCAGGCCGATCAAGCTCAACGCCGTGGTGACCGCCGGATACAACGAGGACGAAGTCGTCGAGCTGGCGCGGCTCACGCTCGAGCGCGATTGGCATGTGCGCTTCATCGAGCTGATGCCGCTGGGCGGCGGTGAATGCGCGCGGCTGTCGGTCAAGCGTTACGTTTCGAATATCGAGACGCGGCGGCGAATCGAGGCCGAGCTCGGCGCGCTCACGCAGTTGCCGACCGACAATCCCGCCGACGAGGCTGTCAACTTCAGGCTCGCGGGCGCGCGCGGCGTGGTCGGATTCATCAGCCCGGTAAGCGAACCCTACTGCGGCACCTGCAATCGCATGCGGCTCACCGCGGACGGCAAGTTCCATCTCTGCCTGCTCAACGACGACGAGATGGATGTCCGCAAAGCGCTGCGCTCGGGTGCGTCTAACTCGGAGCAGCAAATCGCGGAAATCCTGCTGCGCGCGGTCCAGCACAAGCCCACCGGCCATCACCTGCTCGAAGGCCGCTCGACCCGCGAGCGCTCGATGTACCAGATCGGCGGATAGCTATCGGACCAGGTACGGCTCCGCGAACTTTCAATCCTACGATCCACAGAGCGGCGCGCGGACTGCGACTTAAGCCAGCCGTTCTTGCCAAGATCGAGCTTCGCAACGGGTACATCGATACGGTTTGAGCGATAGCAGAAAACGATTCGACCGGGCTGGCCGATAGTAAATCCGTCGCGTTCGCTCTATTTGCTGGGGCGAACTCGAGCGTATTTCCGCCTTGAATCCCCGGCGTCGATTTGCCGGGTACCGGACCAGAGAGATCGAACTGATACTGTGCAATGCGCGCCCGCCGGGAGATCGGCAATCGCGAGGCCAAACAATATAGCCCGATACCACTTCACGATCTCAGTATAACGCTTGCGCGCGGACTGAGGTTAATGGGTAATCGCGGCCTGCTAATGGCTCATAACGATCGATCAGGATCTGCCTGTGTTGCGGCGAGGAACATAAAAATTCCACCCTCTCGCGCTAATTGCACTAACTAGGGCGTGTGAGTACATATTCTTCGGCGAAAAGTCGTGCCGAGCATAGACGCTCACAGCGATTGTCCAATCTGCGACGCCCTTGGAGTTCTCAAAGTGGTGTACCGCTTCGAAGACGCATCTTGTTTCGTAGTCGCATGCGACAACTGCAGAACGGAGACTATACTACCTCATCCCGGCACAAACCAACTGCACGACTTCTACACCGACTACTACAATACAGAAACTCCTGAAACCAACATGCCGCTTCTGATCGAAAGGTCGGCGCGACTGTTTGAAGACCTGCGTGAAGCCATGACGCTGGCCGATCTGACGGCACTCCCCTATCTGGAAGTGGGATTTGGCAACGGCGCGAGTCTCCTGGCGGCGGCTCAAGCCGGGATGGAGGCTGTCGGAATCGATGTAGACCAGTCGAAAGTTCGCGAAGTCGCCAATCGAGCGTCCAGGCTCGGGTTGAAGATCGATTTGAAGTGCGGCGATCTGAACGATGAAGTCGAACTGGAGGGCAGGTTTTCACTGATCAAGGCCTCTCAGGTAATCGAACACTTGCTCGATCCCGTTGGATTCGTAAGAACGCTGATTCGAGTCCTGGCGCCGCGCGGATATCTATACCTGGAATGTCCAAATAACACGGCGGCGTTTCTGCGCGTCAAGAATCTGCTCCGCAGGCAGTTCAAGCGAATGAATTTCTACAACTCGCTTAAAATAGGCGAACACTTGTGGGGTTTCGGCAAGCCGGGCCTGTGTGAACTCCTGCGGCGGCTCGATTTGGACATTATTTCCTGTCGCTCGTACCCCATCCGACATCGATACCTGCAACCGGAGAATCTTGTCTGGTATCCCTCGTTTGCGATGGGAGTTCGCCAGTCAATGGCCTACCGTCGAGCATATCCGCTACTGAAGGCCTCTATTGCAGTCTTCGATCGTTTTGCGTACTTGAGTGCCGACCAGGGAATGGGGCTCAGGGTTCTCGCTCGTAAAAACTAATCCCGAACTCTCGGAGGCGGGCAATGCCTGACGACGGATCGCAGCAATCGAAAACGATATGGCCAATGCCGAAGTTCTACTTCGAAGTGAAGTGGGATTCGATCGCGACGGCGTTCCAGGAAGTTTCTGGCCTGGACGCGGAAACGCAACCCATCGAATATCGCGCGGGCGGCACGCCCGCTTTCTCGACCGTCAAAATGCCCGGCATTAAGAAGTACGGCAATGTCACGCTTAAAAAGGGCCTTTTCAAATCGGACAGCGACTTCTGGGACTGGTACAACCAGATCAAAACGAATGTACCGGATAGAAAAACGGTCACTATCAGTCTGCTCGATGAAGCGGGTAAGCCGACGATGGTCTGGACGCTCGCGAATGCCTATCCCACCAAAATTACCGGCACTGACTTGAAGTCCGGAGGCAACGAAGTGGCGATCGAGGCGATGGAGCTCGCCCACGAAGGAATCAGCATCGTCGATCCGGACAAATAGTCTCGGCCGCGAGCCGCCTCACCTGGGCGCGGACGATGGATCGGGGACGCGATGAAAGTCGGCGTGCCAGGTACGGAGGCTCTCGAAACCCGAGCCCAGCACGAGTTGCTGACGAGCGGTCACTGACACCGTGTTAGTATCCTTGAGAGTTGCGATCTCCTCGTCGGTGAGGGTCTGGTGGAATGGTATCGGGACGACCCATAGCATCAGCTCGACACCTTTGAGCGGTACGAACGTGCGAGCGTGAATCTGCGTCGGAGTCACCGCATAGACCTTGCTTTCGATCCGGGCTTCATCAACCTTCAGCACGGTCAATCCAAGACCGTAATTCAGCGCGATGTCCTTTAGCCAACCATTCTTGCCGAGGTTCAGTGTGGCTACGGGAACATCGATGCGGTTTGGGCGGTAGCAAAAGACGATTCGTCCCGGCTGGCCGATAGTGAATCCGTCGCGCGAGTTGACTACTGAATCGAAGCCATCAGGGGTGCCTTCCCAGCATCCGACGAAGGCGGACGGTATCTCGATGTTGGTTAGAGGCGCCGGGGCTGGAGGCAGCTTCGCGCCCTGCGCCGGGGCGAGCTCGAGGATATTTCCGCCTTGTCCTGCTGGCGGCCGTTCGAGCGTATTTCCGCCTTGAAAACCCGGCAGCGCGGGACTCGGT
Organism: Candidatus Binataceae bacterium; assembly: GCA_035508495.1. Classification (NCBI taxonomy): domain Bacteria; phylum Candidatus Binatota; class Binatia (SeqCode); order Binatales (SeqCode); family Binataceae (SeqCode); species Binataceae bacterium (SeqCode). The sequence continues at coordinate 49,607 of DATJMX010000016.1, read as the reverse complement.
GCTGGTCGCGGGACATCGTACTGGTATTGTGCAGCCGCCCCGATTGGAACGAACGCAAGCGCTAGCGCGGAGAATATAGCCAAACACCCCTTCACGGTTCCTGGCAGTATAGCGTTTGCAGAGGACCGAAAGTTACCGCGAGAATCGCTCCGGCACGGCTCAAGATATCGAACCGTGCCGGCCTCGCCTCAGCTCATTTTTGCGAGCAGATTCTTCAGATCGTCGGCGTGCTCCTCTTCGACCTTCAGGATCTCCTCGATCAGTTTTCTGGTTGTTGGATCGTCGGAGCCGAGCCAGCGGACGATTGAGGAATACGATTCGATCGCAATGCGCTCGGCGTAAAGGTCTTCTTTCAGCATCGAAACTAAATCGTCGCCTTCCTGGTATTCGGAATGACTCCTGGTAGCAAGGCCCTCGGGATTAAAATCCGGTTCGCCGTTCAACTGAGTAATGCGAGTGGCTACCCAGTCCGCATGCTGCTCTTCCTCAGTCGCGTGCTGTTGAAATTCAGTTTTCACGGCCTCGGCGTTGATTCCCTCGGCCATATAGTAGTGACGCTTGTAGCGAAGTGCGCACACCATCTCCGTCGCCAGGACTTCGTTCAGGACTTTGATCACCGCCTTGCGATCGGCTTTGTAGCCCGCGGTGACCGCGCCCTGCTCCATGTGGTTGCGCGCACGCTCTTTGATCTTCTTCAAGTCTGCGACAAACTCGCCCATTGCTCTGCTCCCTGAGTCTCAATTTGAAGGTTCGAGGTGAATATAAATATTGAATCAACCCGGCGAGGTGAGGTCCAATTTTTCATCAAGCTGAGGGGACCAAGTTGGTAGCGGCGGTCGGCTTTTGCAGGCAACACTTACATTACGAGCAGCCTTGAATTTTGAATCTGCGAGCGCCGCCCGAGCGATATTTTTAGGGAGTATTTACACAATTCTCCTTTTCCGCCGATGGACGGAACGCATTTTGCGCAATAAAGCTCGTCAAATCAGTGAACTCGCATGACGATTCGATGGCACATTGCGTGCTGCAATTCACTCAATGGAGGCTCTACCGCGATGAGTGATTTCGCCCAGCGCATTCGTGAACGCGCTTATCAGATTTGGCAAAGCAAAGGCTGTCCCGACGGCGAGGCCGAGCAGCACTGGTGTCAGGCGGAGCGTGAACTTTCCACTTCGAATGATGAGGAGTTGCGCGGCGCGCATGACTACGAACGCAATCTTCAAAAATTTGAGCGCAACGGCCACGCAGGCTCTGCCGCTCAGGAAGCGAAACGTGCGGTCGAAGGCCCGGAAGGCCAATCGCTTCGTGAGGCCGAGGAAAAAGGGAAACAGAGGAGCAAGGGCGAAGATCTGTAACCTTTGACCCAATCGCGTTTGGAGAACCTACACGTGAATCGCAGCATCTTCATCTCCATATTATTTAGCGCGGCAGCGCTCTGCTTGATCGCGTGCCAACAGCCATCGGCCGTCGTCACGCATAAACTCGTTGCGACTGGAAATCAGCATACCGTTCCGCTGTATCCCGACGAGCAGACCTACCTGCACGTCTCTCATGAAAAGCAGTCGGGTGGCGTGGAGGGAATGGTCGGCGACGTCAAGCAGCAGTTTCAGGCTCGCGAAATCGATGACCAGACACAGGTCAGCGTAATGTCCAGCGACGACAATGGATCGGTCGTCCAGGTGATCGACGGTCCAATGAAAGGCGCGAGTGGTTTCGTTGCCAAGCAGAACGTTGACTAGTCGCCATTAGTCGCTTCGGCCATCGAAACGACTCTGTCTCTCCGCGCCCGGATTTCGAAAGCAATCCGGGCGCGTTGTTTTGTATGTACTTGGCATTCTACAGGATAATTCAAGAGTGTTTTTCCTTCAGGCTGATGTTATCCAGGCGCCTATCGGATGGATAAAAATTACTTGCTGTCATCAGGCAGTCCGCAAAGTCCAAGACGATATCAATACCTCAGTAGCTTCAAATAACGCTTACTTAGCCGACATTTTAAAAACACGCGACTTGCACTGCGCACTGGATGCGCAATGGCACAGCGGTTGCTGATTAATCTGTCAGCGCTCAGGAGCGCGGAAATCAAATCGGAGGACGGCCAATTATGCGTTACGCAATTGCATGGCTATTGGGAGTGCCGATATCGGTGCTCGTCGTCATATATCTCTTCACCCACGTGCTGTAATACGAGGTATTTCCCTTGAAACGCATTGCACTGAGTTTACTATTGTCGTCCGCCTTGGTGGGTTTTGGCGGCTTTGCGATCGCGCAAGAGGCTGCGCCCGACAATACCGCGGTAAACGCGCGTGACAAGCTCGCTGGCGCTGTAACACCCGATCAGCAGTCGAACTCGCCCAATGACCTGCAGCTCACCAGTGAGATCCGCCGGGCGGTCGTGAAAGACGATTCGCTTTCGACGCTGGCGCACAACGTCAAGATCATTACCGCCAACGGCAGCGTCACACTGCGAGGCCCGGTGCAGAACGAGGCTGAAAAGACCTCGATCGCAGACAAGGCCAAGGCGCTCGCCGGCCCAGATAAAGTCAACGACGAGCTCGAAGTAAAAGCTCAATAACAGGAGAGGTCATGGCAATCAAAGCAGTATTCGGTATCGCGAAGACTGAGACGCAGGCGATCCAGATCGCCGATGGTCTCAAAGCCGCGGGCTTCAGCGAGAATGATATTTCAGTCCTTCTGCCCGATAAGCAGGGAACTCGCGACTTTGCTCACGAGCAGCATACCAAGGCGCCCGAAGGCGCGACCGCTGGAGCGGGAACGGGAGCAATCCTGGGCGGCGCGCTCGGATGGATGGTCGGTATCGGAGCACTGGCTATTCCGGGGCTTGGCCCATTTATCGCCGCGGGTCCGATCATGGCGGCACTCGCCGGTGCGGCCGGCGGCGCTGCGGCCGGTGGCGTGACCGGCGCCCTTATCGGCTTCGGTATCCCCGAGTACGAAGCCAAGCGCTACGAGGGCAAGGTCGCCAGCGGTAACATCCTGCTGTCGGTCCATACCGAGGACGGCAAGGAGCGCGATCGCGCCAAGAAGATTTTCGAGGCGCTCGGCGCCGAGGACATTTCGTACACCGGCGAAGCGTCGGTGCCCAAGGAAAATAAAGCGCCTGCCCACCACTAACCGCCTGACGAGCGGGTGAGATCGCCACGATTTCGCCCGCTCCCTTCCAATCTCTTTGCGGTCATCTTCAATCGATCGCCCAGTTTGGTCGCTCTCTTCACGGCGTGGTATGAGATGCGCTGCGGCGACTCTGGCCGAGGAGAGTTTGATATGGCGATTCAGATTGACGGTTCGTGCGATCCCAGGTTCAATCGCGTCAAGGATGCGTTTGCGCAGAATTTCGAACGCGGCGTTGAGGTTGGCGCCGCGGTGGCGATCACAATCGACGGCAAGCCGGTCGTTGATATCTGGGCTGGTCATGCCGACAAGGCCCGCACGCGGCCGTGGACTCGCGATACACTGGTTAATTGCTATTCGACGACCAAGGGCGTGACGGCAATTTGCGCTCATCGCCTGGCTGGCGAGGGCAAGCTCGATATCGATGCGCCTGTCGCGAAATACTGGCCGGAATTCGCGCAAGCCGGAAAGGCGAAGCTGCCGGTGCGCTATCTGCTCAGCCATCGCGCCGGACTCGCAGCTGTCAGCAAGCCGCTCCGCCCCGACGATATCTACAACTGGGATACGATGTGCACCGCGCTCGCCGAGCAGGAGCCGTGGTGGGAGCCGGGAGCAAAGCACGGTTACCATGCGCTCACATTTGGATGGCTCGTCGGCGAAGTGATCCGGCGTATCTCGGGCAAGACGCCGGGACGCTTTCTGCACGATGAGCTGGCGGGTCCGCTCGGACTCGATCTGCATATCGGCCTCGATGCGAAGGACGATGCGCGTACTGCCGACATGATTCCGTCGCCGCCGCTGCCGCCGGGCGCGCCGAACCTGTTTGCCGAGATCGCGAAGAATCCCGAAGGCGTGATGGCGAAGGCATTCGCGAATCCGCCGGTGCTCTCGATGCCGGGACTCGACAACACGCGTGGTTGGCGCGGCGCGGAGATCCCCGCCGCCAATGGTCACTTCACCGCGCGCGGACTGGCGCGCCTTTACGGTGCGCTCGCGCGCGGCGGCGAGCTCGACGGCGTACGGGTCGTGGCGCAGAAGCAGATCGCGCATTGCTCGGAAGAACAGTCCCTCGGTCCCGACGCGGTGATCATGGGAATCTCGACCAGGTTCTCGCTGGGCTTCATGATGTCGCAGCCGTCCGCCGCGTTCGGTCCCAATCCCAAAGCGTTCGGCCATCCTGGCGCGGGCGGTTCGGTCGGCTTCGCTGATCCAGAGGCGAAGGTCGGATTCGGCTACACGATGAACCAGATGCAGATGGGCCTGCTGGTCGATCCGCGCGCGACTGCGCTGATGGACGCGTTCTACGCGTCGCTCTGAGTGAGATTGCGATGAACGTGAAGAGCGAAGGCAGTTGCGATCCGCGCTTCAAGCGCGTCAAGGAAGTCTTCGAGTCAAACTTCGCCGCCGGACTCGAGGTTGGCGCCGCAGTGGCCGCGACCGTCGATGGCAAGTCCGTCGTCGATCTGTGGGCTGGGCATGCTGACCAAGCCCGCACGCGTCCCTGGCAGCGCGATACGCTGGTCAACGTCTACTCGACGACCAAGGGTATCACCGCGATCCTGGCGCATCGCCTCGTCGATCAGGGCCGGCTCGATCTCGACGCGCCGGTAGCGAGTTACTGGCCTGAGTTTGCGGCAGCGGGAAAGGCGAAAATTCCTGTTAACTATTTGTTGAGCCATCGCGCCGGCATGGCCGCCGTGCGCAAGCAGCTTCCGCCCGACGGGTACTTCAACTGGACGCTGATGTGCGATGCGCTCGCCGCCCAGGAGCCCTGGTGGGAGCCCGGCACGAAGCACGGCTACCATGCGCTCACCTTCGGGCATCTAGTCGGCGAGGTGATTCGGCGCATCACGGGCAAGACGCCAGGCACTTATCTGCGTGAGGAAATCACCGGGCCGCATGAGCTGGATATTCATATCGGCGTCGGCGCGAGTTTCGATTCGCGAATCGCGGACCTTGTTGCGGCGGCGCCTCCGCCAGCGGGTGCCCCCGACCCGATGGCGCAGATGGCGAGCGATCCCGAATCGGTCAGCTACAAGGCGATTGCCAATCCCGTGCCGGTGATCGATTCAAAATTGGTGAACAGCCGCGCCTGGCGGGGCGCCGAAATTCCCGCCGCCAATGGTCATGCGACGGCGCGCGATCTCGCGCGCCTCTACGGCGCACTGGCCATGGGCGGCAAGCTCGACGGGCGTCAGGTTCTAACGCCCGCGAGCATCAGGCGTGCGCATACCGAGCAGGCGGTCGGCCTCGACGCGGTCCTCGGGCAGAAAACGCGATGGGGCCTCGGCTTCGCGCTGACGCAGGCCGAAACGCCGCTCGGTCCGAATCCGCATACGTTCGGCCATCCAGGAGCGGGCGGTTCGATCGGCTTTGCAGATCCCGATGCCCACGTCAGCTTCGGCTACGTGATGAATCAAATGGGCGCGAACGCGTTGATCGATACACGCGCTGCTTCACTGTACAACGCACTGTTCGAAGCGCTCTGAGACGCCGCGCGCCTAGAGTTCGTAGAGTTGGTAGAGCGCCGAGCGCAGCTTGAAAAAGTGCGTCATCGACGCGAGGTAGCGCACCCGCCAGACCGGTGAGATCTTGTCGTGCTTCAAATCGAGCTTGAAGCGGCGGCCAATCAGATCGTAGGCGAGCTTGATACGCTCAAAAATGTCATCGCCCGTCCCCGGGCGCGTGTTGCCGACCAGACCGATCGTGCGCATCAGTTCGGCAGGATAGGCAGCCAGCGCGACGAGGCTGTCGGCGAATAGCTCGTCGGGCGCATCGATATGGGCAGACAGGTTTCCTTCCATCAGCGCGACCGTGGTCTGCGTCTCGCCGACCAGCGATCCATGGATGAAGTGGCCGAGCTCATGACCCAGGGTCGCCGCGACTGCGCCAGGATGGTGCGCGGTGTTGAGAAAGATCACGAATTTATCGCCGCTTTTGAGATTGGCGCGGCAAAAAAAGCCCCGCAGCGCCAAACCCGCTCCGCGACGATAGGGCTCGGTGCGGAGCTCGATTTCGCGTGGACCGAAGATGCGCGACATGTGCGAGAGCATCTCAGGACTGTCGTCGAGGCTTTTCCAATCCGTGACGTAGGGACGGAGTTCGTTATTCGCGATGAGCGAAAGCTCGCGCAATAGCGGCCGCGCGGGGAGCCCAGCTGCCGCGAGATAGTTGGCGCTCAGGATCTTCTTGAGGTCAGCGAAATGACTCAGCACTCGCTGCCCCAGCGACTGGAACGGGATGCGGGTTTCGGTGAGCAGGCGCGAGACGAGCGCATCGACCTCGCGCGCGACCATAGCATCCGGGGCGCGACCGGAAAGTCGCCTGCCGATTCGTGGCGATTGGGCGAGGGCGGCACTCATAACATCACCAAGCGCCTTTCGCTGGTCCCGAAGGAACCGCACGTAGCCATCGGGTGGCTACGCTCTGCGCTACTTTAAATTATCTACCGCTAAATTAAGCGAGTTCCAAGCGATAATTCCATCAAATCGTCATGCTAAAAGGCGAAAAGTCCAAGATCGTCGGATGAATTGAAAATTCTGGCTTGCGCTTTGAATGATCGATAGGTTGCGACCCCAGTAGCAGGCCGCGATCTAATCTCCGAGAAAGGGTACGAAATTCGAAAACATTTTGAGCCTGAAATTGCATTTTTCTTCCCAGCGTGAGCGCCAACGTGCGAATTGTTTGTTTTTGCTTACTATTTGTCAAGGCTGCTTGCGTTGCTGGCTCGTAACTCTCCTCCTCGTCAAAGCGTCCCGCCCCCGTTTTTGCATTCAACGGCGTCGGGAAAGGCCATTTCGACCGGGTTGCGGCAAGGCGACGCGATTGTCATTACTGCCTGACGGTCGCTCCCGCACTTCTGTATTATCGAATTAACATCGACTGATTCAGGCGATTCATCATCATGAGCCGACGTGCCAAAGCCACTCCAACGCTAAATGCTTCCACCGGATCGCCGCATCCTCTCGGCGCAACCTTCGACGGCTCGGGCGTCAATTTCGCCCTGTTTACCGAGAGCGCCGCCGGCGTGACGCTATGCCTCTTCGACGGCGAGGGCGGCACCACCGAAGTCGCGCGCGTGCCGCTAATCGAGCGCACCGAGGGCATATGGCACGGCTATATCTCCGGGCTGAAGCCGGGGCAGCGCTACGGCTACCGGGTTGATGGCGCCTACGATCCCAATGCCGGCCTTCGTTTCAATCCGATGAAGCTCCTGCTCGATCCGTATGCCCGCGCGTTCGATCGCCTGCCGCTGCCGTTTGATACGATCTTCGCCTATCGCTTTGGCCACGCCGATCTCGACTTGCGCAAGGATAATCGCAACAGCGCAGCCGTCGCCGCCCGCAGCGTTGTGGTCGATCCGAGCTTCGATTGGGACGGCGACTCTCAGCTCAGGACTCCGTGGACTGACACGATCATCTATGAGGCGCACGTCAAGGGCATGACGGCACGGCATCCCGACGTGCCCGAGAATCTGCGCGGCACTTACGCGGGCCTCGCGTCCGCGCCGGTCATCGCCCATCTCAAGGAGCTCGGCATCACGGCGATTGAGCTTCTGCCGGTATATCAATCGTCGCCGGAGCGCCGTCTGATCGACCACAATCTCGTCAATTACTGGGGCTACAACACGATCGGATTCTTCGCTCCCGACATCCGCTTCGCTGCATCGAAGGAGCTCGGCGGCGCGGTCAACGAGTTTCGCGAGATGGTCAAGGCGTTCCATCGCGCGGGAATCGAGGTCCTGCTCGACGTGGTTTACAATCACACCGCCGAAGGCGGACCGGCGGGGCCGACCTTTTCATTTCGCGGAATCGACAACGCCGCTTATTACCGGCTCGATCCTAACAACAAGCGCGCCAACCTCGACACCACCGGCTGCGGCAACTCGCTCAACATGATGCATCCGCGGGTGCTGCAGTTCGTGCTCGACAGCCTGCGCTATTGGGTCGTCGAGATGCACGTCGATGGATTCCGCTTCGATCTCGCCACGACGCTCGCGCGCACGCGGATCGGTTTCGACGGGCAGTCGCCGTTCTTCTCGGCGCTGATGCAGGACCCGGCGCTGTCCAAGACCAAGCTCATCGCGGAGCCATGGGATATTGGCGACGGCGGTTACCAGGTCGGCGGCTTTCCCGCCAACTGGAAGGAATGGAACGGCAAGTTTCGCGACAAGGCGCGCGACTTCTGGCGCGGCGCCGACGATACGATGGCGGAGTTCGCCTCGCGCTTCACCGGCAGCTCCGATCTCTTTCAATGGAACGGCCGCGCGCCGCAGGCGAGCGTAAACTTCATCACCGCGCACGACGGCTTCACGCTCGCCGACCTCGTCTCCTACAACGAGAAACACAACGAAGCCAATGGCGAGAACAACCAGGACGGCGACAACACCAATCGCTCATGGAATGGCGGCGCCGAAGGTCCCACCGCTGACCCGGTGATCAAGGCGCTGCGCCGCCGCCAGCGCCGCAACTTCATCGCGACTCTGATCATCTCGCAGGGCGTGCCGATGATGCTCGCCGGCGACGAGCTCGGACGCTCGCAGCGCGGCAACAACAACGCGTACTGCCAGGACAACGAGATCGCGTGGCTCGACTGGTCGGCGGCCGATACCGAGTTCCTGGATTTCGTGCGCGCGATGATTCGGCTGCGCAACGAGCATCGCGTCTTTCGCCGGCGCAAGTGGTTTACCGGCCTTGTGCGCGCTGGCAGCAAGCTCAAGGACATCGGATGGTTCCGGCTCGACGGCAACGAGATGACCGTCGGCGATTGGAGCGCGGGCTATGCGAAATCGCTCGCGGTCTTTCTCAACGGCGACGCGCTCGACGAAGTGAAGGGCGATCGGGTGGGCGCCGACGATTCGTACTACGTGATTTTCAACGCCGGCGCGGATGCGCTCGACTTCGTGATGCCGGCACGCATCTGGGCCCGGCGCTGGGTCAAGATCCTCGACACCACCGAGCCGATGCCGCAGGAAACGGATTCATTCACGCCAGGCGGCAAGGTCCACGTCGCGGGACGTTCGATGGTTATCCTGCGGCGCACGGCGTGATTTCGCGAGCGCGGTTCAGCTCGTGACGCGGTCAAGAAACGCGCGCACCGCGGCGTTGAACGCCTCGGGCTGATCGATATTGGCGGCGTGGCCGGCATCGGCCAGCACGACTTTTTCCGCGCCAGGAATTTTCGCCGCCATGTAATCGGCCGAAGGCAGAAACTGCTTGTCATTCGCGCCGACCAGCACCAGCGTCGGCACTTTGATCTCCGGCAGTCCTTCGATGACGCGGCCGTCCTTCTGCGCCAGCATCCCGCGCGCGGCATGCGCGAGCCCTTGCGCGCTTCGATGATGCGCGAGGCGCGCTTCGGAGCCGCCCATCGCGCCTTCGAGGCCCTTGGTCTCGAGCGTGCGCGCCAGCGTGCCGGCCATCGCATTCCATTCGTTGCGCGGCCCGTCCTTTTTGTAGCCGGGTCCCGTGTCGAAGAGCATCAGCGCGGCGCTGCGCTCCGGATGCGCGAGGTGAAAGGCCAGCGACATGAAGCCGCCCAGCGAGAGGCCGCCGATCACGGCGTGCTGCGCACCGCATGCATTGAGAATCGCGGCCATGTCCGCGACGGTCGCCTCGTGCGAGTAGGCCGCGGGATCGGCCGGCGAATCCGAGCGATCGTGACCGCGCATGTCCCACGCGATGATATGAAAGCGATCGGAGAGTGCGCTCAACTGCCCTTCCCACATCCGCGCGCTCGCGCTGTAGCCATGGCTCAGCAGAACCGCGGGCCCGCTGCCGCGCTCCTCGTAGTAGATGCGCACGCCGTCACGATCCAGATAGGCCATGATGCTCCTCCAGCGATATCAGCCGATGACGACGCTATCGCACGAACCTCGCTCGCGGTGCAACGAGCGCTTCTAGCGCTTCGCCGAAGAGGCATGAAACACGTTGAGCGCCGAGCCTGCGCGAAACCATTCGAGCTGCCGCGCGCTGTAAGAATGATCGAGGATCAACGTTTCCGACGTGCCGTGGGCATGTGCGACGCGGCATCGGACTGGCTGGCCCGGCGCCAGGGCGGCGAGTCCGAGGAGGCTTATCCGATCATCTTCGCGAATCCGCTCGTAGTCGGCTGGATCGCGAAACGTCAGCGCGAGGAGGCCCTGCTTCTTTAGATTGGATTCATGAATCCGCGCGAAGCTGCGCGCGATTATCGCGGCGCCGCCGAGAAGCCGCGGCGAAAGCGCGGCATGCTCGCGGCTGCTCCCCTCGCCATAGTTGCGATCGCCGAGCACGACCCACCTGAGTCCGCGCGCCCGATAATCGCGCGCGACCTTCGCGATCTGCTGGCTCCGATCGCCGCTCACGACGTTCGCGGTCTTGCCTGCCTCGCCGGTGAACGCATTGATTGCACCCATGAACATATTGTCACTGAACTTGTCGAGATGGCCGCGATACCTGAGCCATGGTCCGGCCGGAGAAATATGATCGGTGGTGGTCTTGCCGACGGCTTTCAGCAGCACCGGCATATCGACGAAATCGCGGCCGTCCCACGCGGGCCATGGTTCCATCAACTGCAATCGCTCGCTGTGCGGATCGACGATCAATTTTGTCGCCGAGCCGTCCATCGGCGGCGCAACGTAGTCTGCTTGTCCACGCTCGAATCCAGCGGCGGGCACTTCAGGCGCAGACGCGGGCGGCTGGAGCCGAAACGTCGTGCCATCCGGAGCCGTGAGCAAATCAGTGAGCGGATTGAAGGACAGCCGACCCGCGATCGCGAACGCCGTGGCGATCTCGGGACTGGCGATGAAATTCATCGTCGATGATTTGCCATCGTTGCGCCCGGGGAAATTACGATTGTACGAGGTGACGATCGTATTCGGATCGGGGGCGGAATCGCGCCGCCACTGGCCGATACAGGGGCCGCAGGCGTTGGCGAGCACTGCGCCGCCGACGTCTTCGAAGGTCTTGAGCTGGCCGTCGCGCGCGATCGTCGCGCGAATCTGCTCCGAGCCCGGCGTGACCATGAAGGCGGACGCGGCTTTGATTCCATGCGCGCGCGCCTGCGCGCCGATATCGGCGGCGCGGCTCATATCTTCGTACGAAGAATTCGTGCAACTCCCGATAAGCGCCGTCGAGACCCGGTCGCAGAACGAGTTCGCTGGATCGCGGACTTCTTCGGCTAGCTTTGAGATTGGACGCGCGCGATCGGGCGAATGAGGTCCGACGACGTGCGGCTCCAGTTTCGAGAGATCAAGCTCGAGCACGCGATCGTAGTAGCGCTCCGGATGCGCCTCGGCCTCGGCGTCGGGCTCGAGCAGCGTCTGATACCGCCTGATCAAAGGCACGAGGCCGGCGCGCCGCGTCGCGGCGAGATAGGTGCACATCCGCTCGTCGGCCGGGAAGATCGACGTTGTCGCGCCAATCTCCGCGCCCATGTTGGTGATCGTGGCCTTGCCCGTGGCGCTTAACGTGCGCGCTCCAGGGCCGATATATTCGACAATCGCGTTGGTCCCGCCGCTCACTGTCAGTTGGCCTGCAACGTACAAAATGACGTCCTTGGCTGCGGTCCATCCGCTCATCACGCCCGTCAGGTAGATCGCGATGCGCTGGGGATAGAGCACTTCCCACGGCAGGCCGGCGATGACTTCGACCGCATCGGCGCCGCCGACGCCGACCGCGCACGCGCCGAGACCGCCGGAATTGGGCGTGTGTGAATCGGTGCCAAGGATTAGCTCGCCCGGAAACGCATAGTTCTCGAGCACCACCTGGTGGATGATACCGGCGCCCGGCCCCCAGAATCCCGCGCCGAACTTCGCCGCTGCCGAGCGCAGAAAATCGTAGATCTCGCGATTCTCGGCCAGCGAGTCGCGCAGGTCCGAGACGCCGCCGGTGCGCGCCTGGATCAAGTGATCGCAGTGAATCGTCGTCGGCACCGCGACCGTTTCGCGCCGCGTCTGCATGAACTGGAGCAGCCCGGTCTGACCGAGCACATCCTGGAACACAACGCGGTCCGGCCGCAGCATCAGATAGCTCGCGCCAGGCTTCAATTCCTGATGCTCGGGCTCGTCGAGATGTCCAAGCAGGATTTTCTCGGCCAGCGTCAGCGGCCGTGCGAGCCGGCGGCGCACGACTGCGAGATTCTTTGCGATAGTTTCATAAACGCGCGCGGCCATTTCAGGTGTCGATTCGATCGCTGGCATGAGTACTTCCTCCGATAAGAAAATTCTGCGGAGGAACTGCATTGCAAGTAAAATGAATTTATCTCTAATATTAATGCATATTGTTCATGAGAATCGACACGCTCGGACTCGAGGCTTTCGTTGCGATCGCCGATCATGGCGGCTTTCAGAAGGCCGCCGACGTTCTGCACCTCACGCAGACCGCGCTCACGCGCCGCCTGCAGAATCTCGAGAATCTGCTGGGCGTAAAACTGGTCGAGCGCACGACGCGGCGCGTCGCGCTGACCACGCTCGGGCGCGATTTCGTGCCCCAGGCGCGGCGCCTGCTCGCCGATCTCGGCAATGCGCTGACGGAGATTCACAACACCGGCAAGGCGCAGCGCGGCGACGTCGCGATCGCGTGCGTGCCGACGGTGGGCGTGCAATACCTGCCGCGCATCATCCAGGAATACGCGGCGCGCTACCCCGACAACCGCATCAAGATTCTCGACCATGCTTCTTCGGGAGTGGCCGAGGCGGTGCTGCGGCGCGAGGCCGAATTCGGCATCAACATCGGCGGGCCGCATCACGCGGAGTTAACAAGCATCCCACTGCTCGAGGATCGCTTCGTGCTCATTTGCCGCGACGACCATCCGCTCGCAGCGAAGAAGAGCCTGCGCTGGAAGCAACTGGCCGGCTCGCCGCTGATCTTCGCGGGTGACGTGAGCGGTAATCGTCCCCTGCTCGACAGCGCTCTCGGTGCGCAGCACGTGACGCTCGAGGCGCACTACGAGGTGCAGCGCAGCTCGACCGCCGTCGGACTCGTCGCGCAGGGCGTGGCGGCGGCAGTTGTGCCGAGTCTCGCGATTCAGAAAGGCGCCTATCCGCGGATCAAGGTTATCGCGCTCACCGATCCGGTGATCTCGCGAACCCTGGTGCTGGTGGCGCGCAAGACTGCGTATCTCTCGCCCGCGGCGCAGGCACTTTACGAGATGATTCGCCGCCAGGCGAAGCTGGCATGAGTCAGTGCCGGGCGGCACATCGTGTCACACCGCGCGCGTTTCGTGTAAGTAGATGCCCGTGGGTGGACGGCTGCTGATGCGCACTCGGATAGTCCTGCTCCTCGCAGTTTTCGCGACTCTGGTCCTCTGCGCATGCGATCCGATTATCACGATCGCGGGCGCGAATTTCCCGAGCTGGCTCGTATGCATGATCGTCGGCGCGATCGTCACGGCGATCGTGCGGCCGCTGCTCGCGCTTTCACGTCTCGAGCCGTACCTTGGACCGCTCACGATTTTCTATCCCAGCATGATCGCGATGTTCGCGATGATCCTGTGGGTAATTTTCTTCAACCGGGTGTAGCGCGCGATGGCGTTGGACGATCGTCAACTCGCTCGCAATATCGCCGGGAAGATTCTCGCCGCCGCGGTCTATGCGGTGACGATCGCGCTTGCGATTTACGTCACGCACATCTACCTGGCCTTTCCGCAAACTGACGACGCATACGTGCGCGCGAATATCGTCGGCATCGCACCGCACGTGAGCGGGCCGATTGTCGAGTTGCCGGTTCGCGACAACCAGCGCATCAGGAAGGGCGACTTGCTGTTCATCGTCGATCCGCGCCCCTATCAGGCCGAGCTCGATTCCGAGGTCGCCAATGTCGATCTGACTAATTTGCAGATAAGCGCGCTCGACGATTCAATCTCGGCCGCCAAGGCCCGGCAGGCGCAACTCGAAGCCGACAGCGCCTATGATCAGCAATACCTTGCGCGAATCGAGCCGCTTTTGAGCGAGAATTTCGTCACCGCCAACGACGTGTCGAATGCCAAATCAAAGCTCGCCGCCGCGCGCGCCGCCGTCGCCAACGCCAGGAGCGAAGTCTCGCGCGCAACCAACGAGCTCGGCAAGTATGGCGATATCAACGCGCGGCGCAAGGCCGCCGAGGCCGCAGCATACAAGGCGCGCCTGAATGTCGAATATTGCTACGTAAAGGCGCCATACGACGGCTACGTGACCAATCTGAATATCGCGGTCGGCCAGTATGCCAACGAGGGCAAGGAAGTGCTGAGCCTGGTCGACGATCGCAACTGGTACGTGCTGGCGAACTTTCGTGAGACCTTCCTCGCCAATATCCGGCCCGGGATGCGGGCCGAGGTGTTTCTGCTCGGTTATCCGAATGTGCGCTTTCGCGGGCGCGTCGAAGGCGTTGGATGGGCGCTCTTCCAGGACAACGGTGCGACAGTCTCCGGCCTGCCGCGCGTCGAGCCGACGCTCAACTGGGTGCGTCTCGCGCAGCGCTTTCCGGTGCGAGTCACGCTCGAAGATCGCGACGCACGCTATCCGTTTCGCATGGGCGAGACGGCGGTAGTGACCATCAAAGGCTTTCAGCAGTAACGCGTCGGTAACAAAATCACGCTGACAGAAAGTCTGCGGTTACCCCGCCGCATTGCTACGCGATTTTTTAGTCTGGATTTTTTCTGCGCGCGGAAACCAAATCGCGGCGCCGATTGTTCATAGGGCTGGAGGAATCTCATGATCAGCAAAAGAGCCAGCCTTTCGCTGGCGCTTGGGCTACTGGCCGCCGCAGCAATTGCCGCGACGCCTGGCAGCGCACGCGCCCAATTTATCGGACCCCTGACGTCAACTGAGGTCGGTACCACCGTTCCGAGCAACGGTGACGTGAATCCCTACGGGGTCGCGATCGTGCCCACTACGATCGGCAATCTCAAAGCCGGCCACATTCTGGTCAGCAACTTCAATGACGTTGGCAATGCTCAAGGCACCGGCACGACAATTGTCGATATCGACCCCAACAACCCCGCGACGCCTGCCAGCGTTTTCGCGACGGTGACGCTCGGCCGCGGCATGCGATGCCCCGGCGGCGTCGGCCTGACGACCGCGCTCTCGGTGCTCAAATCTGGCTGGGTGATCGTCGGCAGTCTGCCAACCACTGATGGCACGATCTTCACGGCGTCGCCCGGATGTCTAATCGTGCTCAACGCCAAGGGTCAGACGGTGGAAACCTTCGCTGGCGGCGATATCAACGGGCCGTGGGACATGACCGCGCTTGACCAGGGTGGGGTCGCGACGCTGTTCGTATCGAACGTGTTGAATGGCGTGCTGACTACGCTGCCGCCATCCAATGATCCCGAGCCGGTGTTTCCCGTCGTGAACAAGGGGACGGTGGCGCGGTTGACGCTGATTGTGCCGCCGCAGGGATTCGGAATGCCGCGCCTGCTCGCCTCGACGATCATTGGCTCGGGCTTCTCGGAGCAGGGAAGCCTGGCCGCAGTTGTCGTGGGGCCGACCGGCGTTGGCCTCGGAAAAGACGGCACGCTCTATGTGGCTGACAGCGCAGCGAATCGTATCGCGGCGATTCCCGACGCGACGACGCGCTTCAGCACTGCATTTGCCGGAGAAGACGTTTCATCCAACGGCCTGTTGAATACGCCGCTCGGGCTCGCGATCGCGCCCAACGGCGACATCCTCACCGTCAACGCCAACGACGGCAACATGGTCGAGACGACGCCGGCCGGGGCCCAGGTCGCAAGCAATCCGACCAACTATGCGAGCAATATCGATGATGGCGCGGGCGCGCTGTTCGGCCTCGCGGTGCAGCAGGTATCAGCGACCAAGACGATCGTTTACTTCGTCGACGACATCCAGAACGCGCTCTTCGTGCTGAAGTAACTAGCCGTGGAATCGCGCCCCGTCTGCGCTTGCAGGCGGGGCGTTGTTATCGACGAAATCAGGGCCGCGCCTGATCGGGGATCGCGCCGGTAGCGAAGGTGACTGCCGCGGCCGAGATCAGAAGCTCGGCTTTGGTTTGGATGATCGTGAACCTCGCGGCCGCCAGCTCACGCTCGGCTGATAACAGATCGATAATCGTCGATAGTCCCAGACCGTAGGATTTGTAGTTCGAGTTGTATGACGATTGCGAGGCCGACAGCAACGCTTCGGCGTATTCGTACTTGCGCTGGGCCGTGCGATACGTGAAGTAAGCGCGCCATACATTGGCGGCGACGTCGAGCTCGGCGCTCTTGAGATCGGCGCGCGCGGCGTCGCGCTGCTCTTCGGCCTCCTTGATGTCGTTGACGCGCGAGAAGCCCGTAAAGATATCCCACTTGAGATTCACGCCCGCGCCGTACTCCGGCGCCATCGCAGTGAAGGTGGGCGTTTCCGGATTCGAGAGGCGATAGGTGAAGGCTTGCTCGCCATAGAAGCTCGTGAAGCCGAGTGTCGGGTAGAGCGAGGCGCGCGCGAGCTCAACGTCGGCCTGCCTCGCGCGCACGGCCGAGACTTTCGCCGCGAGATCGGGCCGCTCGCGCACGGCGCCGTCGATCAACTGCTCAACATCGGCGCTGAGCGTACTCGGCAGCGGCTGATCCTTCAGCGGCTTCACAGCAGGCGCACGATCCGCTCGCACGCCGAGTGCGACCGCCAGGTCAGCCTGCGCGATGCTCACTGCCAGGCGCGCATTTTCCAGATCGAACTCCGCCTGCGCGTCGCGCTGCCGCGCGAGCAAAACCTCGGGCGCCGTCGCGAGGCCATGCTTCTGTCGCAAGTCCGCGGCGCGCCGATCGGTTGAAGCGAGCTTCAAGGTTGCCTCTGCCGCCCTGACGCCCGCGTCGGCAGCGTCGAGCTCATAGAACGCGCGCTCGACGTTGAAGACCACCTCCTGCACTTTGCGATTGAAGATCAGGTTCGCTTCGACGAGTTGGTTGAGCGCGGCCGACGAGGCCGCATCGCGGCGTCCGAAATCGATCAGGTCATAGTCGAGCGATACGATATTGCGGCTCTGCCACGTCTTCAGCGTTCCCCAATGCTTCGGCACCAGGTCAACGAGGCGCTGGTAACCGTTATCACTCTCCGCGGTGACAGCAGGATAATACGGCGCGCGCGCCTTGCCGGCAGCGGCCGCCGCGGCCTCGGCAGTTTTCCACGCGGTGCGCGTACTCGGATTGTTATCGAGCGCGAATCCGATTAGCTCGGTGAGGTCCATGCGCTGCGCTGACGGCGGCTGATCGGACAGCAGCGCCATCTCGGCGGCGGAACCGACGAGCGCAGTCCGGCTCCGGCTCGGCGCCCACTCGCGATCAACAGTTTGTGGAGCCCATCCGCGCGGATCGATTTCCGGCTGATCCGCGTATCTCGAGCATCCTGCCAACGCCGCCAGTGCGAGAAGGCCTGCGGCGAGGGCAGGGCGGATCCTTCGCGGCGGATTCGACGATGTTGAGAATCTGGGCGGCTGGCTGTCGCTTCGATAAAAGTGCATAAGGATCCCACCAATCCGGTGACTAGTGCTGATTTGCAAATTCGCGCGTTCCTAAGCTGTTGGAAAACGCGCAACAGGTCCAGCATCGCGGGATGACGATGGCGTCGCTGGATGCGGCAGGAAGTTTGGCGGCGCGCCGCGGCTTCGCGCCTCAATCGCCGCGCGCGATTGTGCGCTCCTGGCGCGCCGAGCTCGCGCCGTTTCCGCATCGATGGCGCCGCGCGTCGCGCATCGCGTTCGTGACCGCGCTCGGCGCGGGCGTGATGGCGATACTACAGATCTCGAATCCGCTCGGGCTCACGCTGTTGCTGAGCCTCGCCGCGCCCGAGTATGCGTTCAGTCTCGCGACCGCGATCACGTTCCTCGCCGGTGCGGCAGCGACGCAATTACTCGTGCTCGAAACGATCGGCGCGCTGGTCAACCTGCCGGTCGCGCATGTGAGCGTGTTCATTGCGTACACATTCGTCACGACCTATCTGATCTACGGCGTGCCGCGCTTCGGCCGGCTCTGGATCTGGGTACAGATTCCGACCGTCACCGCGTTTTACCTCGTACTGTTCGATCATCGCGCGCTCGGATGGGACAACGCGCAGATGTTCGCGAGTCTCGTGGTTGCGGTTGCGATGCTGTGGCTGTTCAACAACGTTATCTGGCCCGCGCCCGCGGCGAAGGTGCTGGCGAATTCGATCAACAGCACGCTCGAACGATCGCGGCGGCGCCTGCAACTGCTGATCAAGATTTTTCTTGCCGAAGATGGAGCGGCGCCCGATCACGATCGCGGCGTGGCGTCGAAACTTGGCTATCATCTGACGCTGCTCGCCCTGGCCACACGTAGCGCGACCGACATTCGCGAGCCTGCAGCGCTCCTCGCGAAGACGATCGTGGCGGAGAGGATTCACAACGAGATCGATCGATTGTGCGTGCCGACTTGCACGCAGCGCGGCGCAGCTCTCGATGAGATGGCGAGAGATCGATTGCATCGAATAGCGGGAAAGCTCGACGCGAGAATCGAATCCTATATTGCTGGCGAGATTGGCCCGGACGCGCCGCTATCCGAACTCGATGCGCTGAGTGCGAGTTCTTCGCTCGAGACCGCCGAGATTGCGCGGCACTTTGAAAAAATCGCGGCGCTGCTCTTTGAGGAACCCAGCGAGTTGCCGCGCGCCGCATCAACGCCGCATCGATTGCCCAGGCCTGCGGCGCATCTCAACAAGTTTCTGATTCGGTTTTGCACGCGGCATACGATCGCGATGACGATCGCGTTCGTGGCCGGGCTCTTCGACAACAGCGCGGCGATTCATGCGGCGTTGTGGCTCCTGATGATCGGCGGGCCGCCGAGTCACGGCGCGACGGCGAAGAAGTTCACCGTCCGCGCGATCGGCTCGACGGCTGCGCTGGCGTTCGCGGCGCTGGCAACGATCGCGCTCGCGCCAAACTTCATCTCGCTGCCGCCGTATATGCTCGCGATATTCGTCGGCGCGATGCTGATGACTTACATCGGCGAAGGTGGCGGGCAGCTCTCGTATCTGGCGATCGGCGGGACGGCGTTTGTGATCGCGTTCAGCGCGCCGGGCCCGCGGCCCGACATGGTCGGCTCGATTTGGACGATCTGGGGCATCAGCTTCGGGATGATTATTCGCGCGCTGGTCTCGGTCGAATGGCGCGAGCATGCGAATCGCACGCTAGCCGAGGAATTCGAGCGGCCGCTTGCGGCGCTCGTGACGCTCGCATCGCGCGAGGCGCGTGCTGATGCGCATCGAATCGAAGCTGCCGAAGTGATCACGATCGCGGGGATTGAGGAGATTCTGAGCGTCGTGGCCGACGCGCAGCTCGCGGGGCGATCATCGGGAATCGACGCTCGCGAGGTGGTCGATGCGCTCGACACGATACGTCGTCTCGCCTTCGCGCTAGGAAATCTCGCGCCGGAAGGTCAGGGCGAGCTCGATTTCGACGACGCGTTACGCGAGCAGCTCGAGGCGTGGCTCGATAACTTGCGCTATCAACTCGAGCCCGGCCGATTGCACGATGCGCCGCTAAGGACCATGGTCGTGAGCACAGCGCATCTCGATTTGGCCGCGACGAGCGATCTGCGCCGGGTTCATATCGCGCAGCTGATGAATTCGCTCGCCGATCAGCTCAAGACGATCCGGCTCAGCTCAGACTCCTAAACCGATACTTCCGCGTAGCCCAGGGCGCCGTTCATGCCGTAGCCGAGCAGGCGGCGGAGTTCCTTGGGTAGATCGCGCGCGACGGCGGGCGGGACGTCGAGATAGAGATTCTCCTCCTGGCGGAGCCATCCGAGCGAGAACGACAGGAAGGTGCCGAAGCGCCATTCGTTGGTGCGATTCGCGCCCGCGCCGTGGAGCGTCGTGCCCATCCAGAAGAAGATCGAGCCGGCTTTCATTTCCGCCGCGGCGACTTCTTCCTCGCGAGCCTTGCGCAGCAGGGGCCATCGATGACTGCCGGGCACGACGCGCGTCGCGCCGTTGGCCTCGGTGAAATCGCTGACGGCGGCCATGCTCGCGACGACCAGAGTAGGCCGCGGTTGGGCGTAGTTCCGAAACGAATCTTCCTCGCGATGCAGGACCTGGATTTCCGCGCCGGGTCCGATGACGAGCGCGGACGTCGCATGCACCTGGTAGCGGATGCAGTTGGGCTTGAGCAGCGCGTCGCAAACGCCGAGCACGGCAGGATGCATCACGAAAGATTGATAGGCGCGCGACTTAGCGACGAGGCCGGGGATGCGCTTGGTATTGCCGGGATAGAAATCCTGCGCGCCGGTCTCGGCGAGATGCTTGTTCATCGAGGGGATCGCGGTCGCCGCGCGCTCGACGTGCGGATCGAGCTCGGACTTCAGCTGCTTGCACCAATCGGTGCCGAGGATCCGATCGACGACGACGCATCCGTCGCGCTCGAGGGCGCCGGCTATTTCGGCAATATCGGCGTTGGCGGGAACGACGGGAATGCGAGCGGCCATCGCGGCTTCCTCCAGATGCGATGAAGATCGCGCGCGCCGGTGCGCAGCGCAAGCTGAATTGTCAGTCGGCGGCGGGCGCGGATTGCTCCGCCGTCGCGATCGCGACTTCGGCCGCTTTGATCGGACCCGTCGGACGCTTGCCGCTGACCTCGTGACCCGCGTGCCGATCGAGCGACAGGTACAACGCGGACGAGAGCAGTGCCAAGACGCCGGTGATGACGAACGGGAGAGTAAAGTCGTGCGCCGTAAGTTGCGATGCCGGCCGGCCCGCGAGGCTGAGATGCAGCAAGAGCGCCGCGGATGCCACGCCGAGGCTGAGCGAAAGCTGCTGCGCCATGCTGGCGAGACTGCTCGCGGTGCTCATCAGCTCGGCGGGGATATCGGCGTAGGCCAGGGTGCCCAGCGCGGTGAACTGCAGCGAGCGAAAGAATCCTCCCGACAGGAGCGCGAGGATGATCAACGCATGAGGCGTTGTCGGCCGGAACAGCGCGTAACTCATCAGGATGAACGAGCTCAGAACGCCATTGCCGAGGAGCACGTTTTTAAAGCCCATGCGCCGGATGATCGGCGGCGCCGCAGCTTTCATAAACATCGCGCCGGCCGCGCTGGTGAAGGTGATCAGACCCGAGGCGAAGGGACTGAGCCCGAAGACGAGCTGCAAAAGCATCGCGAGCAGAAAGGGCAGGGCGCCGATTCCCATGCGGAAGAATCCGCCGGCGACGGTAGCGGTATTGAAGGTCTGAATCGAAAGCAGCTTGAGATCGATGATGGGGTATTTCGTGCGTCGTGCGTGGAAAACATAGCTCGTCGCGCAGATCAGGCCACCGCCCAGGATCAGTGCCTCGGTCAGAGGCCGAACGAACTCGCGCCCGAGCATCTCGAAGCCGAACACCAGTCCCGCGAGGCCGATTCCCGTCAGCAGGAAGCCGATGAAGTCGAGCGGGCGGACAAGGTTGTCGCGAATGTTCGGAATCAGCAACGTCACCAGCGTGATACCGATGGCGCCGATCGGCACGTTGATGAAGAAAATCCAGCGCCACGAGTAATAAGTCACGATGAAGCCGCCGACCGGCGGGCCCACCACGGGTCCGAGCACGGCCGGGACCGTGAGATACGACATCGCGGTGACGAGTTCCGATTTGGGTACCGTCTTGAGAACGATCAGGCGGCCGACCGGAACCATCATCGCGCCGCCGAAACCTTGCAGCATGCGCGCGGCGACGAGCTGGCCTAAAGAGTGCGAGACGCCGCAACAGATCGAGCCGATGGTGAAGATAACAATCGCGGTTCGAAATACGGTGCGCGCGCCGAAGCGGTCGGCGATCCATCCGCTGATCGGGATGAACACCGCGAGGCTTAGCAGGTAACATGTAATCGCGACGTTGAGACGAATCGGGCTCTGGCCCATCGAATGCGCGATCGCGGGCAGCGCCGTGGCGATGACCGTCGAATCGAGCATCTCCATGAAGAGCGCGCAACCGACGATCAGCGGCGCGATGAATTGGGCTTCGGGGACAAATCGGCGGCGCGGCGCGCCGGCGTGATCGTGATGCCGATGCGTGAGGTCAGGAGAACTCAAACCCGCGGTTCCCACGAACGATATGAATTGCGGCACTGCCGCTGACTTGTGCTCAACAATGTTTCAGCTCTGGCGGTGCGCTCTACGTCCTGTCGCAGGCTCCGCTCGTCTCAAGACAATGAACGCCACATTGTCGTCCATCTTCAGAAATCGAACAAGTAACTGCTGGACGATCGCGCGAACCTGAGTCAGCGAGTGAGCGCCAAGCTCGCCTGCAAATTGCAATGAGCGGGCGCCTAGTGAGCGCTCATCTGCGCCTGGCGCGGGTCGTTCTTCTTGAGCAGGAATACGAGCGGGACCATGACCGCGCACGAGATCGCCATCACCCAGATCGCATCGACGTACGCGAGTGCCGCGGCCTGCATCTGCACGAATCCGTACAGGTGCGCATACGATTGCTGCGCTGCGTCGGGCAGGCTGAAGCCGCGTTGCGCGAACATCTGGTTCATGCCGCCGATCGTGTTTTGAAACGCCAGGTCGTAGCCGGTGACGTGAAGCGCGAGGCGATCCTGATGGACCTGCGAGCGGCGTGCGACGATCGTCGTGACCATCGCGATCCCGACGCTGCCGCCGATGTTGCGCGCAAGGTTGATGAGACTCGAGACCTGGTTGTTCTTGTTCTGCGGCACGCCGATATAGGCCATCGTCGTGAGCGGCACGAACAGGAACGCAAGCCCGATCGATTGCAGGCAGCGGTAGATGATCGCGGCCCTGAAATCGATGTCGGGATTGATGCTCGTCATGTGCATCAGCGACCACGCCGAGATCGCGAATCCGAACGCGGCGAGCCATCGCGCCTGCACGCGCGTGATCAGCGTGCCAACGAGCGGCATCATCAACATGATCGTGAGGCCGCCAGGCGAGAGCACGAACCCGGAGAGCTCCGCGGTATAGCCCATCAGCGATTGCAGGTAGAGCGGCAGCAGGACCGTGGTTCCGTAGAGACCAGTGCCGACCACGAACATCATCAGCCACGAAGTCGCGAAGGTGCTGTTGCTGAACAGGCGCAGATCGAGGATCGGATCGCGCTGGCGCAGTTCCCACACCACGAACCCGATTAGCGCGACGATCGACACCGTGGTGAGCGTGGCGATCATGTGCGAAGCGAGCCAATCAACTTCCTGGCCCTTGTCGAGCACGACCTGCAAGGATCCGAGCCCCAATGCGATAAGGCCGAGGCCGATGTAATCGATACTGAACCGTGCGCGTGCTTTTTTGATTTCCTCTTTCAGATACGGCGGATCCTCGACCATGCGGTAGGTCAGCATGGTCGAGGCTACGCCGATCGGCACGTTGATGAAGAAGATCCAGCGCCAGTTGAAGTGGTCGGTGATGAATCCGCCGAGCGTGGGACCGATTGCGGGCGCGAGCACGACCGCCATGCCATAAATCGCAAACGCCATCCCGAACTTTTCGGGCGGGAAGGTGTCGGCGAGAATCGCCTGCTCGCTGGGCTGCAGGCCGCCCCCGCCGGCGCCCTGCACGATTCGAAACAGGATCAGGATTCCGAGCGTCGGGGCGAAGCCACACAGCAACGAGCTGGTGGTGAAGATCGCCACGCACGACATGTAGAAGCGCTTGCGGCCGACGATACTTGCCATCCAGGCGCTGAGCGGCAGCACGATCGCGTTGGCGACCAGATACGCGGTGAGCACCCACGTGCTCTCGTTGACGCTCGCCGAGAGGCCGCCCGCGATATGCGGCAGCGCGACGTTGGCGATACTCGTGTCGAGGACTTCCATGAAGGTCGCGATCGTCACGGTAAACGCGATCGCCCACGGATTGCGCTGCCTGACTGGACCAGGAGCAGTGCTGACAGGAAGTGTTTTCGGGGCCGCGCTCATCGAAGCCAGACGGTCGGTTCGACGGACATCCCGGGGCGCAGGCGGCGATCCTGATTCTGACCGGGCTTGAGCCGAATCTTGATCGGCAGACGCTGCACGACTTTGACGTAGTTGCCGGTCGCGTTCTCCGGCGGCAGCAGGCTGTATTTTTCGCCGCTCGCGCCGGCGAGGCCGACGACGTAGCCCTCGTACTCGCGGCCGGTCGCGTCGACGTACATCGTGACGCGCTGTCCAGGAACGATGCGGCGGATCTGCGTCTCTTTGAAGTTGGCGGTAATCCAGATGTCATCGAGCGGGACGATCGCGAGCAGTTGCTCACCCGGCTGAACGCGCTCGCCGACTTCGACGCTCTTCTTGCCGACGACGCCGCTCATTGGCGCTGCGATCCTGGTGTATTCGAGATTCAGTTGCGCCTGCTCGAGCGCAGCTTGCGCCGCTTTCACAGCAGCCTCGCGCGAGCCGATCGCTTTGGCGACGGCGTTGGCGTTGGCGCGCTCGGATTCGAGTGCGGCTTGATCGACGGCCGCGGCGCGCACCTTGTCGTCATAGTCGGCGCGCGAGACGACGTGCTGGCCGAAGAGCGAGATGTAGCGCTCGGCGTCCTTCTGCGCCTGCGCGTTGGTGGCGTCGGCCTGCCGCACCTTGGCCTGCGCGGAAGCCGCGTCGGCGCGGGCGGAATCGAGCATCGCAAGGGCCTGGGCAAGATTGGCGCGCGCGTTGTCCGCCGCGGCCTGCTCATCGCGCGCATCGAGAGCGGCGACGGGAGCGCCGGCCTCGACGAACTGTGTATCTTCGACATACACGCGCGCGATCGTGCCGTTGATACGCGAGCTTATCGGCGCGATATGGCCGTCGATCTGCGCGTCGTCGGTCGATTCATACGAATCCATGTAATGCCACGCCCGCGTCGCGCCGAGCGCTGCGACGAGCAAGAACGGGATGATCGCAAGGCGCAGCAGCATCGGGCCAATCCCGCGCGGCTTCGCCCCGGTCTCAACAGAATCCGCGCCGGTGGAATCCGCGCGGCGCAGTTCCGCGAAATGGTCGCCGACCGATACGTAGTCGGAATGCGGAAGCGGAACGGTGAAAGCGTCGTTGAGCTTGATGTCACTCATGTCGCGACCCTTTCCGCCGAGGCTTCCGCGCAACTGTCGATGCGCGTTTGAAACGGGGCGCGGCGAGAATCAAATCGACGTTGTCGCGCAGCACGGCCTGGATCAGGCTCACCTTGTCGGCGGAAAACTCTTTCCACGCCAGCAGCCGCAACACCGATTCGCCGCAGTTGTGGAAAATCAGCGCCTGCCCGAGGACCATCTGCGCGAGCACGGCGATGCGCGGATCGGTCGTCGAATTTCCCGTCAGGTAAGCGAGAATCTTGACGAAGGTCTGCCCGATCCGCCGCATCAATCCTTCGAAGAGAATCTCGAAGGCGGAGCCCGGCTGCAGTTGCTCGCGCATTATGAAGCGCGACCAGCTCAAGGCGCGCCGCGATCCGATGACCATGGTCGAGAAGGTGTCGAGCAGCTCGTGCAGCAGCGTAAGCGCGCTTTCGCGATCGAGATGCTTGCCGACCAGCGACTCGTCGATTCGCTGGATGATCGGCAGCATCTCGCGGCTGCCGTCTTCGACGATCGATTGTGCGACCGCGCGATAGAGTCCTTCTTTGGAGCCGAAGTAGTACGGGATCGAGGCGAGGTTCGCGCCGGCTCTATCAGCGACGGCGCGTGTGCTCGCGCCCTCGAAGCCGTAACTACCGAAGATATGCAGCGCGGCATCGACCAGCCGGTGGCGCGTATCGTCGCCGCGGGCGGAAGATTGCGCGGGCTCAGGGCGAGCAGATTCAGCGGCCATATTCTGGAAACCTCCCGGGCAGGTGCGAGTTTAATCAATCGACTGAATCAGTCAATCGATTGAATAAAACTGGGACGAACCGAATCGCCGGCTGCGACGGCGGGCTCACTGACGCCGCTGCGTCAGTGGGCGTTAGGGGCAAAAAGCATACGAATGCACTATTTGCTTGTCATAACGGTCAGCTTTTTGTTATCTGGATCGCGACATGCTGCGGATCAAGATTGTTCTGTTGGCCGTGGTTCTAATCCTCGGGGGATTCTTCACGGCGGCGCCTCGCAATTCGTGTCAGCTCAGGATCAACCGGCGCCCATCGATCGCAGCGGTCGCGCAGAAGCACATCTGTCAGTCTCCGAATCCGGACAGTTCTCCGGTCCTCGATTGGGCGAGCTTGACCAGCACCAGTTTCGACCCCGCATGGTTTGCGCCGGCGCTCGAGGCTCATGGCCTCGTCTTGCCGAGAAGTCTACTCCGCCTGCTTTGTAGCCTCAGGATCTGATTCCTCCGCATAGCGAAAATTCTCTCGCCGGTTCGTTTGAACGTCAGGACGTCGGCAGGTCGCTGAGTCATGAGGCGTACGACGAGCATTCGCCAGCCTGTGTGTTTCGGGAGATTAGCTATGAGCCGTTGGGTTAAGGGGAATTACGTCGCAAGCAGATGGGCGCGGAGTCGCACGCTCGTTGTTCTGGTTTCGCTGACAATTCTGATGGGGCATGGCCTTGCCGCGAGGGCTTCGCAGGATGCTGCGGCGCCCGCCGTTCGCCTACCGGGGCATGTGCTGCCGGTTTTGAGCAAATCAACCGCCGTCGCCCGGACTCAGGCGACCGGCGAGCAACCGATCGACCTGACGATCGTGCTGCGTCGCGATCATCAAGCTGCCTTCGATCGCTTTCTCCACGAATTGTATGATCCGCATTCGGCTCGCTATCGGCATTTCCTCACCCAAAGTCAGTTGGCCGATCGCTTCGGTCCGTCGCGGCAGGACTACGCTTTGGTCAGGCAATACCTGGTGGCGCGAGGCTTCACGATCGTTGCAGAGTCGCAGAACCGGCTCACTTTGACGGTCCGCGGCAGACGCGCAAAGGTCGAGCGCGCATTCGACGTGACGATACGCGACTACACGTTGGGCAAGCGCGCGTTCTTCGCGAACGATCGCGACCCGGCGCTGCCGCGAGAGATCGCTTCGTCGGTGCTTGCGATACAGGGGCTCTCGAACCTGGCGACCCCGGAGCCTGGTAATTTTCCGATTATAGCGCCGCCCAAGACCCCGCCGGTATTTCCTGCGCCGCCCAATACTCCCCCGCCTCCGCCGGGACCGCCTTGCGACATCTCAGTAGCTTCAGCATGTGCGACTGCGGCGGGCGGCAGTGCATGCTACGCGAGCA
Source organism: Candidatus Binataceae bacterium (assembly GCA_035508495.1). Classification (NCBI taxonomy): domain Bacteria; phylum Candidatus Binatota; class Binatia (SeqCode); order Binatales (SeqCode); family Binataceae (SeqCode); species Binataceae bacterium (SeqCode). The sequence continues at coordinate 22,431 of DATJMX010000016.1, read as the reverse complement.
AGGCCGCGCAGCAGTGCTATCAGCAATGCCTCTCCGCGGGTGGTTCTCCGGGCAACTACGGAGGGCAGGGTCTTGGCGGCCTGCTTCAGCAGTTCGTTGATGAGGACTGCGGCTCTGCGCCGATCACGCCGCAAACGTTGAACGCCAAGCCGAGTCGTCTGAACTTCGACGGCACCGGCCAGACTATCGGACTCGTCGAGTTCGATTCGTTCGTGCAAAGCGACGTAACCAATTACCTCGCCCTCTTGGGCTTGCCCTCAACGCTCATCAACAACCTGAGCAAGGTGGACGTTGACGGCGGGGTCTCACCGGGGCCGAACCAGGCCGAAGTGCTGGTCGATATCAACGCGGTGCTGACGACAGCGCCGGGCGTGAAGATCGTGGTTTACGATGCTCCCTTCACTGGCGCGGGCAGCTTTCAAGCCGTCCTCAACGAGATGATCAACAACAAGGTGACAATCATCAGTAACAGTTGGGCGTACTGCGAAGATCAGACGACTTCGGCCGACGTGACCAGTATCGATTCGGTCCTGCAAAACGCCGCCGGCGCGGGAATTTCCGTATTCAGCGGGGCGGGCGACTCGGGCAGCACCTGTCTGGACGGCAGTCCGAACACGATCTCGGTTCCTGCCGATTCGCCGAATCTTACCGCGGTCGGAGGCACGTCGCTCACCCCGGGTCCGGGTAACACCTACGGCAGCGAGACCTGGTGGAATGGAACGAGCGCCACGCCGCCAACCGGCCAGGGCGGATTCGGCATGAGCAAGTTCTTTCCGGTCCCCAGCTACCAAGCGGGTCTGGGATTGACAGGGCGCTCGATCCCCGACCTCTCGCTTAACGCCGATCCGTCCGCGGCGGGCGTGATCATCTGCGAGGCAGCCAACGGCGGATGCCCCAACGGATTTCTTTATGGCGGCACCAGCAATGCGACGCCCACCTGGGCGGCTTTTGCCGCGCTGCTCAATCAGGCCCTCGGCGCGAACCTGGGGCAGATCAATTTGCAGTTTTATCCTCTCATGGGTACGAGCGCTTTCAATGCCGGTGCCTCGATGAGCCCGGCCTCCGACTTCGAACATGTCGGCGTGGGCTCGCCCAATCTGGATCTGCTCGAACTCATGCTGAGCGGCGCCAGCCCAGGCTCGGTTAGCGCGACCACGTCGGCGGTTTATCTCGGTCCGATTGGCCCCAACGTTCAAGGACTGCAGCCCGCCGATGGAGCGACCGCAGCGGTGATCGTGGTGATCCTGCGCGATGCCAACAATCATCCTGTTAGCGGCCAGACCGTTTCGCTCGTTGGCAGCGACGGCAGCAGCGCGAAAATCACGCCGATCAATGGCAGCACCTCCAACGCCAACGGAATCGTCACCTTCTCGATCACCGATTTGGCTACCGAGAATGTGACATTCACCGCGACCGGGGGCGGTACTACGCTCACGCCAGCGATCACTCCGACGATCAATTTCGTCGCGCCTCCCGCCGCCTCAGCGGGCATCGGCGCAAACCCAACTACTGTGACTGCCGATGGGGTAAGCAATAGCACGATTACCATCACGCTCGAGGACGCCCTTTCGCGTCCGTCGCAAGGCAAGCTGATTCAGATCAATCAGACGGGAGGGACGTCAACTATTACCTGTCCGAACCCGCCCACGACCAACAGTAGTGGACAGGTTCAATGCGTCGCGGTCGATACCAACAATGAAACGATAACTTACTCGGCGACCGATGTGAGTGATGGAAACATCCCATTTCCTGGAACCGCGCAAGTGACCTACGGCAGCGCGACGGCGAGCGGATGCGGCAACGCCACCCCGACAGCCGCGCCGGGTTTCGTTATCACGCCCTACGTAACAGGCCTGCTCGCAAAAAACTTCAGCTATGCTGACGGTGACATTAATTTTGGCGGCTGTCCGGGCGCGTTCGGAATTGCATTCGACGGCTCGAACAATATCTACGTCTCGGACGCTCCTACGGGCATCGTCTATAAACTTCCGGCGGGCGGTGGAGTAGCGAGCAGCACTAATGAGCTCAACAACACCCTCGGGCCGGGCGTGGGTTCGCTCGTCTTCGAAAACGGAAACCTCTACGTAGTGCAGAGCGCCACGACGGGCGGAGCTACCACTGGTGCCGTCATGCAGCTCAATCCTTTGAGTGGAGCGGTTGTTGCGATAATAGCATCGAACCTGACCTGTCCGCTGGATATGGGGGCTGATCCGCTCACGGGCGATTTGTTTGTGGATAACGCGTGCATCGGTGGGGGGTTCGCCGGTGATCAGCTCACCCGTATCGCCAATCCGACGAGCCCGACTCCGACGGTTTCGACGTATGCGAATTTGCCTAATGATGGAAACTATCAGATATCATTTGCGCCTGATGGTACGATCTATGTGTTCACAGGCCTCAATACCAGCAACTATTCCGGGACAGCGGTCGAGGTCGGTGGCACCAACACCACGCAGCCAGCCTCGGTAAACGTCGTTTCGAATATCACCCCGGCTGACGAGATCGTGCTTGCTGGAGGGACAGCTTCGGGAGGCGGCGCGCAATACCTGATCTCGGGCAATATCGCCTACGCGACAAATCTTCTCAACAGCGCGCTAGGCCTTTTCGATCTGACAAGCAATCCGCCCAGCGCCAGCACGCTTCTGGCCAATAGCAATCTCGGTCAGCAAGCGAGCACTGCGGTATTCGGTCCCGATGGATGTGTCTACGTTAGCGCTGGTAACGCAGTCTTCAGGGTGACTGATACGAACGGCGACTGCTCGTACACGTCGAACTTTACCAATCCGTCGTTGGCGCTCACGCCGCCGTTCGTTTCGCCAAATCCGGTTCAAGGTACCCCGCAGGCATTCACGGCGACGTTCCATAACGCCGGAACGACGACGGGCATTCCGGTGGTGTTCACTGTGACCGGCGCCAATCCTCAGCATGGCCAGGCGATCACGGGATCCAATGGTCAGGCCACCTTCAGCTACAACGCGATCTTCCCGGGGATCGATACTGTCGTAGCCTCGGCGTCGGTCAGCAGTTCGTCACCGCCCGTGCAATCAAACACAGTCAACGTAACGTGGACGTCGGGGACCGATACAACCTACCTGACAGTCAATCAGAGTCCGCAGGGCGGAACCGTCGGTACGCCAATAACGTTGAGTGCGTCCCTTATAGATCTCTCGCAGCGGCCACCCGTGGCTGTGAGCGGGCAGACAATCGATTTCTCAGTGGGAGGTCAGGGCTGCAACGCGCCGACCAACTCCTCCGGCATTGCGACCTGCCCGGTTACGCCGAGCGCCGCGGGTGTGCAGACTTTGACCGCATCTTTTGCGGGCGGCGGCCAGTTCCTGGCGGCGAACGCCTCGCAGGGTATCAACGTACTAACTCCGGCGAGCCCAACGCCGACCCAAACGCCTACACCCACTGCGACGCCGACGCCAGGAACCACCGCTTTCGACGCGACGTTCGAGCGGCTGAGCGGAGGACCGGGGGCTCAGGTCAGCACCACGTTCACGGCGACCAACAATACCGGCACCAGCGAGACCATCAGCTCAGTTACGATTGGTCTCAGCAGTCCCTCGCTCTTCTCGGCACTGGGAGTCAGCGCTAACGAAGAGAGCGGCGAAGCGGCTGGACCGATCTCGTCGTCCAACGAGTTCACGTTCAGTCCGGCGCTCACCGTGGGATCAGGGCAGTCGATCACGTTTACGATTGCCGCGACGATCGCATCGGGCGCAACGTCGATGACCGCGCCGATGCACATCGCATATGCGAGCGTGATCGCTACCCGAGCCGGCGCGCACGATGGACTCCTGCCGTTGTTCGCGAGTCTGACCCTGATGGGACTCGGACTGCTCGCGTGGCGCGGCGACTCGCGCAAGCGCTCGATCATTACTGCGCTCGCGTTGGTCGTTGTTCTGGCCGCGAGCCTCGCCGGATGCAGCGGCAGCAGCAGTGGCGCGCCGCCGCTGCCGAGTTCGACGATCTCAGTTACAAGCGCCACTACCAGTGGCGGAGGAGGCGCGACGAGCGGATTGCCGCTCGACGTAGCGCGGGTGACCCGGAACTAGAGCCACCGGGGTTTGCATCGGCGGTCGGGTTGACCGGCCCGATCGCCGATGCTTTGCTCGCGGCTGGAGGCGCCCATGCCTGAGCAGACTCTCGATCCCGAACGCGTCCGGCGCGAGCAGCGCGAGTTCTGGAATGCTGCCGCTCCCGGCTGGAAGCAGATGTTCATCCTTCTCGATCGCGCGGCCCAGCACGTGTCGGACCGTATCGTCGAGCTCGCGAAGATAAAGCCCGGAGACCGCGTGCTCGATATCGCGACCGGCTCGGGCGAACCGGGTATCACGGCTGCGCGCAAGGTCGGCGCGAGTGGCAGCGTTGTCGCGACCGACATGTCGCCCGCGATGCTCGCGCTGGCTCGCGATCGTGCAACGGCGCTCGGTATATCGAATATCAGGTTCGTTGAGACGGGCGCCGAGGCGCTCGCAATCGATGAGCGCGACTTCAACGCGATCGTTTGCCGATGGGGCCTGATGTTCGTGCCCGATCTCAACCTCGCCGCGCGCCGTATCTACGAGCTGCTGGCCAAGGGCGGCGGCTTCGCGACCGCGGTCTGGGGCGCTCCCGAGAAGGTTCCGATGATAAGCCTCGGTGACGACGCCACTCGCGAGCTCGCCAAGCTGCCGCCACCTCCGCCGGGCGCGCCGCATCCGCTGCGACTGGCAGACCATCGGCCGCTACAGCAGGCGCTCGCGGCTGCCGGTTTCAAGGACATCGTGGTCGAGCCGCTCAACGTCGCGTTCGAGTGGGAATCGGCGGAAGGATTCACCGAGCAGCGGCGCGCGATGTCCTCGCCGTTCCGCGCGCTGCTTGCGAATCAGACGCCGGAGCTGCAAAAAAAGATCCTCGACGCGGTCACCGACGCGGCCCGCAAGTATGCGGATGCCACGGGCAGGGTGAAGATGAACAACGAAACGGTTTGCATCGCGGCTTGCAAGTAGCGGAGCGCAAGTGATTTAGAAGAACGATGGAGCCGATCGCGTACGCATCACGCCTCAATGATTTCTATCGCAGCCAGGGTTTTCCGGCCTACCGCTGGACGATCAACGATAGCGCCCCGCTGACCCCGCCCAACAAGCCGCTGAGCCAGTGCCGAGTCGCGATGCTCACTTCGGGGGGCGTATCGCGCAAGGATGCCGCGCCATTCAACCCGCAGGCGCGCAACGATCTGCGGCTCGACCGTATCGAGCAAAATACGTCGTCGCACTTCTTCGCGATTAACGACGATTACTACAATCACACCGACGCGGACCGCGATATTAACTGCGTCTTCCCGATCGATCGCCTGCGCGAGCTGGCCGCCGAACGCGTCATCGGCAGCGTCGCGCCACATCACTACAGCGGATTCATGGGGCGCATTTACGTGCGCAGCGCGGTCGTGAACGAAGCCGCTCCGGCGCTGGTCCAGAAACTGCGCGACGAAAGCGTTGACGTATTCCTCCTCGTACCTGCCTGACCGCTCGATCACCAGACCGTTGGTCTGGTAGCGCGGGTGGTCGAAGCCGCTGGAATTCCTACCGTGCTGGTTTCGACCGGCCGCGATCTGAGTATCCAGGTCAAGGCGCCACGGACGGCGTTCGTCAACTTCCCGATGGGCAATCCATTCGGCAGGCCGTTTGACACCGCTCAGCAGCGCACAATTCTGCTCGACGCGCTAAGCGCGCTCTATTCGATCAACCGAGGCGGTGAGTTGGTCGATCTGCAGTACGAATGGGGCGCGGACTTCCGCATGAATCTCGGTTCCGGATACAGCTCGGCTCAAACGGGGTGAGGCTATGGCGCTGAAACTCAAGAAGACCGTCAAGCAGATGCTGGCGGAGGCGAATGCGGAGATCGAGACGGTCGCCGCCGCCGATGCACTCAAGCTGAAGGACGATCCAAACATATTATTTGTCGACATCCGCGATATTCGCGAGCTCAATCGCGACGGACGAATCCCCGGCGCACTGCATGCGCCGCGCGGAATGCTGGAATTCTGGGTCGATCCGGAGACTCCGTACCATCGCGAGGTCTTCGCGTCGGGCAAGAAGTTTCTCTTCTTCTGAGCGGGCGGAGGCAGATCTGCGCTGGCAGCGCAGACCCTTCAGCACATGGGCCTCGAGCCCGTCTGTCACATGGGCGGTGGTTTCAACGCCTGGAAGGCTGCGGGCGGCGCCGTCGAGAGTGGAACGAAGTAGGCCAGCCTCCCGTTTAGCGATCAGTGCGCGCCGAAGAATTTCGTCACGGTCCTGGTGCCGTTGACGATCTTCGTTTGCGTGCTGATCGAAGTTGAATTCAACGTTACGCACGCACCTTCATAGCCGCTGCCGGAATCATCTGAATCGCCGTCGGCGGTATACAGGATGAATGCGTCAACCTTTGAACTGGGCACCGCGATCAGGCCCGGCGTTGTGGACGCGGCGTTGAATGAAAACACGTCGCTCGCCGGAGTCTGGGTGTTACCCGATCCATTCTGCACAACGATGGTCTGCGTGCCGTCGCCACTGCTGATGATGCTGGTGCCGCCGCCGGAGACCGTGCACACGCCGTTGATGCAACTCACGCTCTGATTCTGGTTCGCGGGGGGCGGAGGCGGGGTGTTCGCGGTTATCGTCCAGTTGGCGGTGAGGGGCGAGCTCATGAACTCGAAACTCTCACAATCGGTATTGGTCACCTGGTCGAGCGCAATAGTAAGCGGCGTCAGGGTCGGCTCGCCGGTCATGCACTTCTTCGAAGGTGCGAGGCCAATTATCAGCATCGCATTGCTGGGTGGATTACAGATATCGTCGTCGAAATCGACGCTGTTGAAGGGCGTATAGAGCACGAACGAGGAGCTGTCAGAAGTCGGTCCGACTTTAGGCGTGACCTGCTTGTCGCTGACGGAGACGCTCAGGCCCACCGGCTTAATATCGGGGCTGAATGCCGGCAGGGTGAAGGCATGCGCCGTTGCGGCTCCGGCAATGGCCAGGAACGCTACAGCTACGGACGAAGCGACCGCATCGCGTAGTTTAAGGCTCATATATCCCCTGCAAATTTCAAATCGTAATCGTTAGTGCGCTGTGGAGCGAATTTACTAACAGGCGAACATTACGACAGAGTTACAGAATAATTCATTGCAATACATCCTGTAATTGCTCCCGAGACGGCGAAAAGAGGCCAACGATTCCATCCCGCGGCCAAATTCGCTTCTGATAGCTGTTCCTAGCAGCCGTCACATTTCGCGCGTTCGTAATCTTTCAATAATTGGCACGTCATCCGTGCTGATTATCGTGCCAGCGCCAAAGCAGGGCCAGGTATGCCCGTGCGATCGAACCAATCGAAGCACGGAAAAAACCGGCCTGGGAGTCAACGTTTTCGTGGGAGGACAATCTTGATGAGAGGCACGCGACTGAGGTTCGGAATCTCGGTGTTGGGCGGGCTAATAATGTTCTTGGTGAGCGCCGGGATCCATCCAACCAGCGCACGGGCCGCGATGGCGCTCTACCAGGATCCGCGAACGGGGGCGGTCTATACGAAAAAGTGCCGTACCTGCATCTTCATGGGCAGTTTCGTACCCGCTCCCCAGATCGAGCAAAGCGTAACGCAGCAGACGCAGGCGCAGATCGAAACTGAACGCGCGCAGATGCAAGCTCAATTCGCGCAACAGCAGTCACAGCAGCAGCAGTGGAACGCCGAGATGGCTCAGCAGGTCAGCTCAATGCAGCCTGCGTGGCGTGACTATGCTGATCGTTGGTACAAGAAAGTTTCGTTCGGCACCCTGATCTACGCTGACTATCGCTACATGACTCACACGGGCTATGGCCCGCAATTCCTGACCCAGGAGACGTGGCCTGGCGAAGGCAACAACGGCTTCAACTCTTTCGATATCACGCGAGCGTACCTTGATTTTCGTTTCACGCCCGACGAAAACTTCATGGCGCGCGTCACGCCCAATATCTATGAGACGATCAGCGGAAGCAGCGCTTCGGCGATCGCCGACAAAGTCGGTAACAACACCGGATGGGGCCAGACGGTTGACGGTAATCTCAGCTACCGCCTGAAGTACGCGTACATCGACTATCAAACATTCTTCAAGAAGATTCTGAAGATCGCGGCGATGCGTGATGACAAGATCACCTTCGGTCAGCAACAGAATCCTCTGGTCGACTGGGAAGAAAACCTATGGGGTTTCCGCTACACAGCGCTGACCCCGTGGAACTATATGAGCCTCAGCTCGACCCAGGTCGGTCTGGCGGTCAAGGGACCAATCAAGTTCCGCGAACTGCAGTATGCAGATTATGATGTCGGCGTTTACGACGACGCCAGCTTTCATGCCATCGAACAGAGCTCTTACAAGCAGGTCATGGGCCGTTTGACGGTCAATCCGCTCGGAGCGCATACCCGCTACGATTCGCTGGGAATCACCGGCTTCTGGGACTATGGCTATCCGAACAAAGCGGAGGACGGTCAATTCACGGGCCTGCCTGGAGCTCCAATCGCGAATACTACTTCGGCCTATGGTCATATGACTCGCGTCGCAGGCCTGCTGCACTATACGGCGGAGACGTGGGGCCTGATTGGCGAGTTCGACTACGGCCACAACGCGTTCAGCGCCAACAACCTGTTTTCGGGCTCGGGTCCCGCGGACAACTTCACGGGGCTTACGTCGCTCACGCCCTCGGCGATCAGTTACGCCAACTGGACCAAGATGGTGCAGTTCTATCAGAACGCCAGCACCTCGGTTCAGATCGGGTGGGATTTCCTGGGTCACGTGGATATTCCGCGCACTCCCTTTACCCTGTTCGGCTTGTATCAGCAGTTGCAGCCAAATATGCAGGTATCGAAGAACCCGCTCGACTTCTATCGCTTCGACCTGGGTCTGCAGTGGCTGATTAGCAAGAACCTGCGCGTCGCGATCGACGATCAGAACCTGACGTACTACCACGATCAGTTCACCACGACGACGGCAAACCTGTTGCAATTCGGACCGACGAAGCCGCTCAGCGCTCCGATCACCAGCTCGGTCCCGCGCGGCACGAACATGATCATGCTAAACGTGGAGTTCAAGTACTAAACGAGGGAAATTACCTCCGAAAGCAGCGCGGGCGCCCGATGAGGCGCCCGCGCGTATTTATCGCAGTGAGTATTCGACCGATTACTCACTGGCAACTGTTGGCGCGGATGTACTGAAAACGCGCGCGGAAGATCCGCTGCACCTGCGCGAATATCAGTCTGTCCTCAGATCAAAACGACGTGCGGACCGCTGCGAGGAGTTCGAAGAGTATCGCTGGCCGCTGAGCCGGGCCGCTCGCATCCGCCAGTCTGCTAGGGTGCCGCGCCGGTTACATAATCGACGGCGGCTTTCGCGACCGCGAAACCGTAGAGCGACTCTACATATGCGGCTGACGCCTCGGTAGATTGACGCTGCGCGTCTTCGAGCTCAACGATATTGCCAAGACCAGTGCGATAACGTTCTTCGGCGAGATGAAGCGCAACCTCTGCCGCTTCCTGCGTCTCATGCGCCCGCTCGATTGCCTCGACTGAGGCACGCCAGTCGAGATATGAGCTTTTTACCTGCAGGATTACTTTCTGTTCGAGATCGTCGATCGCATGCTGGACCGCGCGCTGATCGTATTTCGCCGCCGCAACCTCATGCTCGGTCGCGAAACCGTTGAACAGCGGCCAGGTCAGCACGATTCCGAGATCGTAGTTGTTAACCGCGGGCGTGCCGGTGCCTATAGCCGAGTAGGCGCCGGTCGCGAACGCACTTGGAAAATAATCGCTGCGCGCCTGCGTGATTCTGGCCCCCGCCGCTTGCGCCTCCGATCGCAGCATCACCAGGTCGGGACGCTGACGAAATGCGGAATCGAGCAGTTGCTGGAGCCCGACTGAGATTTGCGCGGAGCCCATCTGATCCTGAAGATGATAGGCAGGCGCCAGGTCGCTGAGACCCATCGCATTGTCGAGCGCGACCTTGGCGTCGTCGGCGCCATTGTGCGCGCGCACCAGCTCAAGTTGTGCCCGCCCAAGGTCGGCGCGGGTCAGGTAAACGTCGAGTTGTGGCCGCAGATCAGATCGCGCATAGACTTCAGCCTCATGGAGATGCTCCTGACGCTGATCAGTAGCCACTTGATAGACCTTTACATTCTCCGCCGCGGCCAGCAGGCCGTAATACGCTTTTGCAACTTCGAAGGCGAGCTCCAGATCGGTGACGCGCTGTCGAGCGCGCGCCCCAGCAAGCTCGGCTTTGCGCTGATCGATTAGCCCGCGGGTACGCCCGAAATCATAGAGATACTGCGATACTGAGATTCCGGCGATGTAGTTATTATCCGGCACGAAGCCCTGTGCCACTCCGTTTGGAGCGCCATGGTTGGTTCCGGTAATTCGCGGCAACCCGTCGAAGGCGAGAAAGCTCGCGTTGCCGATCGCGTTGTGAGTAGCGCCGAGATACTCACTTGCGCCGAGCACCTGCGGCAGCAGGTTGGCGTTTGCGACGCCGACCTGCTCAGACGCCGAACCGGTTTGAGACTCGGCCTCCAGGTGTCGCGGATGATACTTGAGAGCGATCTGGATCGCCTGCGCCAGTGAGAGTTCGGAGCCGGGCACGATGGGCGCGTCTGCCGCGTAAAGAGTTGCGCAGGTCAGCATCGCTCCGCCGAGCGCGGCTGCAGTGAGGCGCAGCATAGATTTGCAACCATTCATAATGTACTCCGGAGCAGTGGTTCAGTCGGAAGAGGCGGCAGGGACGCGCCCATCCTGCAGCTGCGCAGCCAACGCGACCGGACGCACGCGCTGGCCTTCACTCAGGCCAGGGCTGTAAGTCGCGACGACTTCGTCGCCGGTGCTAAGGCCCGAAGTGATCTCGATCGAGCGGCCGTTTTCGATTCCCGTCTGCACCGGGACCCGCGTCAGGACGCCGTCGCGTACCGTCAACACGATCGGTTCGGCCCGCGATTGATCGACCGCGCCGGCCGGCAATTCGAGCGCATTGGGATGCTGCTCCAGTTCGAGCGTCACCGTCGCATACATCCGCGGATAGAGCCGTCGGGTCGGGTTGTCAATGTCGATTTCGGTCAACATCGTACGCGTCGAAAGGTCGAGCGATGTCGCGTAACGCGTTACCTGTCCTTCGAATGTGCGCCCCGGAAACTCCTTGAAGGTCAGCTTGGCTGGCATCCCGCGGCGAATCAGCGGGGTCTCCTGCTCGGGCACATAAACGTAGGTGCGCAGTTTATCGATGTCGGCCAGAGTGAGAATCGGACCGCCGCCGCTGCGATGACCGCCCGCGCCTTCGGTCGCGCCCGAGCTTACATCGGCCGCCGTGGCGTCGAGACCGATATCGCCACCACCGGCCCTGATCAAAGCGCCCGGATCGGCGAAGCGTCCGGTGATAACCCCGTCGAACGGGGCGATGATTTTGGTGTAGTTCACCAGCGTTTCGAGCGCCCCGGACTCGGCCTTGGCCTGCTGCCATTTGCTCGCTGCGATATCGACGTCTTCCTGCGCGACCAGCCGTTGGTCGGTGTCGCGAACTCGCTTGAGCCGTTCATAGGTAAGGCGTTGCATGTCGAGATTGGCGCGAGCCCGGTCGAGGTTCTGATTGAGCTCCGGGACTTCGATGTCGGCGAGGACCTGTCCCTTCTTAACCCAGTCGCCTTTGTCAACATAAACGTGACTGAGATAGCCAGTGACTTTTGCGTGCAGCGCAGCTTCATAGAATCCGACGAGATCGCCGGGAAGATTGATACTCAGTACAGCGTCGCCGCGTTGGGGATGGATTACGGTTATCGTTGGAATGTGATCGTCAGTTGCTGCCGGCGCAGGCTCCCCCGAGCAGGATGTAAGCGTGGCGCAAAGCAAGAGAAGAACAACAACAAGTACGAGGCGCTTCACTTACCTCACCTCCCGGCGCGAGTAGAAAAGCTCGTAAACCGCTGGCACAAGGAACAGGGTCAAGAGCGTCGATACCGCCAGACCGCCCGCGGCGGCGCGCGCGAGAGGCGCCGAGGCCTCCGAACCCTCGCCAATCTTGAGCGCGATCGGCAGCAGGCCGACGATCGTCGCGAGCGCTGTCATCAGGATTGGCCGCAGGCGGATGCGCGCTGATTCCACCACGGCGCGCCGCAGTTCGTGACCCTGCGTGCGCCGTTGATTGGCGAAATCGACGAGCAGAATCGAGTTCGACACGACGATCCCAACCATCACGATGATTCCCATGAACGATTCTATATTTAATGTCGTTCCGGTGAGGTAAAGGGTCCATACCACGCCGATCAGGCCCATCGGAACGGCGAACATGATAATCAGCGGATCGAGGAACGATCGGAACTGCGCGACCATTACCAGGTAAAGCAACGCCACCGCCATATAAAGACCGAAGCCAAAGCTGGCGAAGGACTTTTCCATCGCTGCCACCGATCCGCGATAGTTAACGCGGATTCCAGGCGGCACAGGAATTTTCGACAGTGCCTGTTTGATCGAATCCTGGGTGCCGCCCCAATCTCCGCCGCGCGGCGCGACCAGCAAATTGACTACACGCTGCACGTTGTAATGATCGGCCTGCGCTGCGTGACGCTCGGGAACGATTGTCGCCACGTCGCGCAGCAGCAGTGAGTTTGCATGGCCCTCGGCGCCGCTATAGCTACGCACGGGTATATTCTGCAACGATTCGATCGATTCGATATCCGATTCGGGATATTGCGCGGTGAGGTAATAGTCATTTCCGGACTTGGGATCGATCCATATCGACGGCTTGATCATCTGGTTCGACGTCAACGCGGTGATCACATTCGTGATCACGTCGCGCTGCGTTAGCCCGAGCCGGCCCGCCTTCAGGCGATCCACTTTCACGTCGAGCGTCGGGTAACCTGATTCTTCAGGTATATAGGTCGCTGCGACTTTCGGCAGACCGCGAATCGTATCCTCGAGCTTTCGCGCGAAGGCGAAGATGCTCGGATAGTCCTGTCCGCTTATCTGCACATTGATCGGCGCGGGCGAGCCGAAGTTCAGCACCGCGTCGATAATACTGCCGGACGAGAAGAAAGCATGAATCTCCGGGACGCGCGTCGGCAATTCATCCCTGAGCTTATTCATATATTCGTTGGTAGGACGCCGGTGGTTGGCCTTGAGGCTGACAAGTACCTGGGCAGTATCCTGGCCTGAGTTGCTCGAATAGATCGCGGAGAGGTTCGGCTCCAACCCAATATTCGAGACGATAGTATCGAGCTCACTCGCCGGGATGACATCGCGGATCGCCTGTTCGAGCTTGCGCGTGAGCGACTCGGTCACGGCGATGCGCGAGCCCAGGGGAGCGTGCAGATTGATAGAGAATTTTCCTGCGTCGGTGTCGGGAAAGAGTTGCGTGCCCAGCCGCGGAAACATCAGCATGCTCAGCACGAAGATAGTCGACAGCACCCCGATCACGGCGAGCTTGTGCTCCAGGGCCGACTGTAACGCCCGCTCGTAGCGCAGTGCCAGCTTCTCGTAGGCGCGGTTGAACGCGGCGAAGAACCCACGCTTGCTCTCGGGCCAGTCCGCGCTCTCCGCCGCCGCGTCGCGCGCGTCGGTTTCGTGCCCGCCTTCCATTGCGCGGGCATCCTCGGCGGTTAGAAAGCGGGCGCAGAAGATCGGGATTACCGACATCGCGACTACATACGACGCAAGCATCGACAGCACGACCGCCAGCGCCAGCGCGGAGAACATGTACTTCGCGACACCGAACAGAAACATCACCGGGAAGAAGACGATCACAGTCGTGATCGTTGAGGCCAGCACGGGCAGCGCGACTTCCTCGGCCCCCTGGCGCGCAGCGACCTGCGGCTCCACGCCGGCGGCGAGGTGCCGATTGATATTTTCGAGCACGACGACGGAGTCATCGACCAGGCGCCCGATCGCGAGCGCGAATCCGCCAAGTGTCATGATGTTGATCGTCTGGCCGCCAATAAAGAGTCCGAACGCGCCCGCCAGAATCGAAAGCGGTATCGACAGGAAAATCGCCACCGTCGAACGGAAACTGCCGAGAAAAATCAGGATCATCAACGACGCAAGCACCGAACCCGAAACCGCTTCATGCTCGAGGCTGCTGACGGCGTCACGGATGTAACTCGACTGATCGAAGATACCCTTGAGCTTCATCCCGCTCGGGATTCCCACGATGTTGGGTAGGATGTCCCTCACGCCTTCGACCACCGAGATCGTGTTTGCGCCCGGTTGCTTGAGCACCGGGACGTAAACCGAGGGCTGACCGTCGATCAACACCACGTTGTATTGAATCTGCGACGCGTCCTGGACCTTCGCGACGTCGTTCATGACTACGGGCGCCTGGCCCGCGCCGATCTTAACCGGCACCTGGCCGAGGGCGGCGATGTCCGGCGCCATGCTGTTCGAATAAACGAAGTAGTCGGTCGAGCCGATCTGCGCGTCGCCTGCGGGCAGGATCAGATTCGAATCGTTGAGCGCGGAGACTACGTCATTGAGGGTCAGGCCGCGAACCTGCAACGCCTTGCGATCGACGTAGGCCATGATCTGCCGGAACTTGCCGCCGAAGGGCAGCGGTACAGAGGCGCCTCTGACCGTAGCCATCTGCGTGCGCACCGTGTAGCGCGCGGCATCCTCGAGTTGGGTTTGCGTGAAGCCCGAGCCACTAACGGTCACGAGCAGAACCGGCAGGGACGACGCATCGTACTTCAGCACCAGCGGGGGCAATGTTCCCGGCGGTAGCACGCCGAGATCCGCCATCGCCAGCGTCGCGAGCTGCGCCGCCGACGAATCGACGTCGGTGCCGGGCTGAAAATAAACCGTGATGATGCTGATGCCGGGCAGCGAGCGCGATTCGATATGCTCGATGCTGCTGCCGAGGGTGAAGAAGCGCTCGTAGCGGGTGGTGATGTCGCGCTCGATGTCGAGCGGCGGCATCCCGGGATAGAACGTCGCCACGACGACGGCGGGAATCTTGAGATTCGGAAAAACGTCAACCGGCATCCGCGTGAAAGCGGTCACGCCGAGCAACGAGATAATCAGCGCCCCGACGATGATTACGTAGGGATTGCGCAAAGAGAAACTTGGCACAGTTTCGAGACCTCGCAGTAGTTCCGGGCGCGCCGGAAATCCAAACTGATCGTGCTCTCGATTCCGTATTACCGGAATCGGCTAGTCAGCTCTATGCGAAGATCGAATGAAAAGGATCTTGCGAACGAGGTGGCAATTTCAGCCGCACCAAATGCCACGCGAGCGGCAGGTTCACTGTGCTACCCGTCATCGGGCGAGGCCGGCGCAGACCGCGATCATCTGTCGTCACCGCTGCGCGCTGCCGTCGCTGGAATCCCTGGGCAATCTGGATCAGAGGCGCGGAGTCCGAGGGAGTAACGAAGGATTGACGTGCCGCCTCGCGCTCAACCTCGCGCGTTTGCACCGCGGTCCGCGAATGATGAAAGCGCAGGGTTGGCAGCGTTAACAGAACCAGGAGGCTGACGACGCATCCCAGTAGATGTGCGCTGGCGACCAGCAGACGCCGCTTGCGGTTGAGTTCAATCATCGCGGATGGTTCCAAAATATTGATGGGAACCCGCGATCACAAGGCCCTGTCGATCTCGTGCGCGCCAGCATTCGGTGATTCTTTAAGCTTAACCCACCCGGATTTGAAGCGAAAACAAGGTAAAATCATGGTTAATTCTGCTCCCGAGGGCCGCGCGCTTGAGTGTATCGGAGAGAGGGCTTAGCATCGAGGTCAGGAGCGCTTACCAGTTTGCACACTCGAGTGCGCATCGTCGGAAGATTTGTGAGAGGCGCGCTTTGCGCGCTTGCGCTGGTGATGCTGCTGTCCTTCCCGGTGCGCGCCGGGCATCAGTTCGCCAATCATTTTCGGCCCACTCGCGTCGAGCAGCAGATCAAACGCAACACGTCGGTCGCGCAGCCCGAAGCTAAATGCGTCCAGCGCATCGTGCTCCCGGCGATCAATCCAATCGAACCGATCGACGATCCCGCTCTTAAGGCGGCGCGGCCTGCGCCTGAATCTGACGTTCCTGAGAATTTCCGGCCTGTGACGCGCATCCTGATGCGCATCAAGCTCGGACCATCGCAAAGCGAATCCTCGCCCCCACTCCTCTCGTAGCGAAAGCTTTCCTGGGTCGCGTCGTAACTGACGCGGACCGCCTGGCTCGCGTCGATCATCGGCCGAGCTCGGGCGGGATTCCGTTTGACTATTCGACTACTGGACGAGGAACGCGAATGGAACTCACGATTGGCAGCACGAGATGTTACTCGATCGTAAAATCAATTGGCGCCGCTACGATAATGCTTGCGCTCTCGGCTTGCGCGACCAGCTCGCCGATGACATCCGCCAATCAACAGGCGGCCGACATTCAATCGCTGCGTCAGGCTGAGCAGGAGGATCTGAATCGCGCCAACAATCCGAACACCCCCGCCGTTGCGCAGGTGGATCTTTATGCGCAGGCCGTCCGCGCGCACGACGAGATCGCAAAACTGGAACATGGATTGCCGGCGACGACCGCAGAAGTCGCGCGCGCGTCGGCTGTCCCTGATGGCGAGCTATCCGAACCGCAGCGCGCCGAGCTAATCGCCAAGCTCAAGGAAGCGAGGACCCTGGCCGATCGCGGCGCGTACGATCATGACGACAATCCGATCCTGACAGAGGATTTCATCGAGCAGGGCAACCGGATCGACGAGGCAATGGCGAATCTCCAGAGCGGCGAGGCCGTGCATCAGTCCGATCTGGAAGCCGCGCTGAACTCACCGGCTTTCCCATGATCGCGCGCCGATAAGGTTGAAGTGGCCGGCCCGGAGCGATTCGGACCGGCCACTTAACTAACTGTTATGCGATGCTTCAGTAGGGGGCGCTGCCCGGCGACTTGCAGGCCTTGTCGATCTTATCCTGCGGGACGTCCTTGCCGTTCTGCAGCGCGGCGATCAAACCTCGCATGTGTTTGATCTTGATGGTGTAGTCTTCCTGCGTAGTCGGCTCCTGGCTCCATCCGGCGCGCGCCTGCTTCATGTGCGAGATACAATCCTGAAGCTGCTTGATCTTCTGGTCGCTAGTGGCCGCCGCCGGCGATCCGGCAGCTGCGGGGCTCTCCTGAGCGAGCGCTGCGGCAGAACTCATCGTTGCTCCGGCAATCAACCCAGCAATCAACGCGGTCGCGACGAGTCTTCCTGTCTTCATTGCTATGTTATCTTCCTCCCGAATGCGATCAGTGGCTCTCAAAACTTCCCGCTGATTTAGCAGATCGGACTTGTCGCGAAGAAGCGTAAACTCACGCTGGCAGGCGCTTTTCCTGCAATGTTCTCATGAAAAGATTGTTGCTGGCGCGTTACGGCAAAGTCCCGGCGCCGGCTCGATCCTTGACTTGCACGAGCGCTGACAGATAATTGCACTAGCAGTGCGAATATTTCCAGCATCGGTGCTGTCGCTGCCCGGAGAAACATCATGAAAATCCTGCGTACACCCGACGAACGGTTCACAAACCTGCCGAGTTTCTCGTTCGAACCTCACTACGTCGAAGTTGCAGATGGCGACGGAGCGCGCCCGCGCATTGCCTACATCGACGAAGGTCCCACCGATGCCGCCCCGATTCTACTCATGCATGGCGAGCCGTCGTGGTCGTATCTCTACCGGAACATCGTGAGCTTGCTCGCGGCGCGAGGGCATCGCGTGCTCGCGCCAGACCTCGTCGGTTTTGGCCGATCCGACAAGCCTGCTGACCTCGCCGATTATACTTACGAGCGTCACGTGCGATGGATTCGCGACTGGCTCACGGCAGTGAAGCTCGACCATATCACTCTGTTCTGCCAGGACTGGGGCGGACTGATTGGGCTGCGCCTCGTGGCCGCCGATCCCGGCCGCTTCGCGCGCGTGTGCGCGGCGAATACGGGATTGCCAGTCGGACAAGGGTTCTCCGACGGCTTCGAGCGCTGGCTAGCATTCAGTCAGAGCACGCCTGCATTTCCGGTCGGAGACATTGTCAGCATGGGCACGCGGCGCGGCTTGAGCGCGGCCGAGCGGGCCGCTTACGACGCGCCATTTCCGGACGAAAGTTACAAAGCAGGTGCGCGATGTTTTCCGACTCTCGTTCCAGTGACGCCACAGCACGCTTCAGTCGCTGAGAATATCGCAGCGTGGAAAGTACTCGAATCATTCAGCCAGCCGTTCCTGACCGCATTCAGTGATTCAGATCCGATCACGAAGGGCGGCGACGCGCTCTTCCAGCAGCGCATCCCGGGCGCCCGCAATCAACCGCATGTGACTATTGCCGACGCGGGACACTTCCTGCAGGAAGACAAACCCCAGGAGATCTCAGACCTGCTCGACGCGTTCATCGCGCGTACGCGCTAGGCGCCAGGCCGGGACGCGATCGACCGATCAAAGACGACGTCGTAAGGCTGACAGTCGATCGTTGCTAGTTAGAGATCAGGTGGCGAATTTCAAACTGCGTGAGTCGGCGTCAGTTATTTTCGATCTGACACTTCTTGTATCGAGCTTCGCGGCAATTCCGAGGCCGCGGCGCAAAGTAAAGCTCCACAAGTCAACGCCGCCATAATGCTGCTGCCGCCATTTGTCATTCGACAGGACGACGGATCGTTAAGCGGCTACGGAATCGACCCTGGAACCCAATTTCAGCGCGCCTCAAATTCAACACGAGCTATGACATATATCCAAGCCCGGGAGCGCTCTTGGCGGCAATGCGCGCCAGGAAAGACGAGGTCGTCGCGTCTCCAGTGGTCATAACCTCTGGGCGCGACGAGGAATTCGACTTGCGCGGATCGTCGGACCCGAGTTCTACGTCGCCCCAATAGCGTTTGGTTTGCAACTCGACAGTCCGTTGCGCAGAAAAGTCAATCAGGCTCTTCGGGCCCTGCGCGAAAACGACACCTATCAGAAATCTACGACAAATGGTTTGGCGCCCCGTGATCCGAGCTGCGGCCGGCTGCTTGAGCATTTATTGTATGCAACTCTGATTCGCTCGCGTGAAGGAATTTTCGAACCAGAGATTGGTTCCGCAAGCGGCATTGCCATCGTAGAGTTGATCGATGGAAGGCACGTCCTGCGTTTCGCCATATTCGGGTTGCGTCTGGAAAATGCGATTGCCCGCTTCACCCTTGTCTACTGCGACGCCATACTCGCCGCCCGCCAACTGAGTATCGTAGATCGCATTCTCCGAGCCGAATTGCTGAGCGGCACAAGCGCTGCCAGGCGCTGCGCCTGAGCATCCCTCGTATACATCGGCGATTGCGTTGTCTTCCCCGATGTTCAGGAAGACCTGGCTCAATGTCGATGCGAAAATCCAGAAACCATAGATCGAGTTATCGGTCGAATAGATATTTGCCGCGATACATCTCGTGCAGCTGTGAAGCTCGATGCCATAGGCCTGATGCTGGGCGAAGACATTGGTGAAGAATTGATTCGACCCCTGGATCAGAATGCCCACGTGAGTGTTATCGACAACATTGAAATCCTCGGCGATCGTGCCCGATGTCGACGGCCCCGTTTCTACCCCGATCGAGAACCCTTCGATGAAAGAGTTGGCGCCTTCGATCGTGACATTGGTGGCGCTCCCAAGGACATTAATTCCGACACTCGAACCCGCCGGACCAGTATTGGTCATGTTGAAGTTTGCCAGGTCGAGCGTGACGTTACTGCTACGGATATCGATACAGTCAACGGACCTGGCAACGAGGGTATTCGTGACTCGATAGAAGCCGGGCACCGCGATGCTACCGCAGCGCGGGATATTGTGTACTATCGTGGCTGATTGAGCCGAACCCTGGTATGCGAAGACAATGACCGCTAACGACATCAGGCCCACAATACACGAATGGCGTGTGCCCGCGATTTGAGCGCGCTTCACCACTGCCCCCCTCCGCATCGACGCCGGACAGATACGTCGAAATGCGGAGGTGCGACTCTAGCGAAGTGCCGCGGTTGATCAATCAGGAAATCTACTAACTCTACCCGGAAGAGTACCTACTATGTTTACTCCGGCCGGACAGATGTCTGGTCAGTGTGAGCTATTTTCTGGCAATCGAGGCGAATTCCAGCCGCGCCATTTGTTGCTTGGTCCAATGGAGATGTTCGTCTTCCTGCGGCTCGACCTCGGCGACCGCGGGTTTGAGCACCGCGCGCAGTTGGTCGTCGTCTGACTGACGCGCGATCTTGCCGAGCATCTCCCAGTTCGCATGGTCTTTGGTTTCGCCGAGGATAATATTCTCGACCGCATTTATCTGCTCGGCGTTCGACGGTAGATAGTCAGTTCCATCGCCGCTCGCCATGGTGCTCAGCAGGCTCTCGGCCTTTTTTTGCGCGAGTTTGGCGGTCGGGCTCATATACGACGGATCCATGCCGAGGGCAGTGATGACTCGAATCAGTATCGATTCGTGATTTCGAGTCTGCTCGCGGAACTCGCGAAACTTCTTCGATACGTCGGGATCGGTAACGATTTGCAGAGC
This sequence comes from Candidatus Binataceae bacterium, assembly GCA_035508495.1. Taxonomy (NCBI): domain Bacteria; phylum Candidatus Binatota; class Binatia (SeqCode); order Binatales (SeqCode); family Binataceae (SeqCode); species Binataceae bacterium (SeqCode). The sequence continues at coordinate 1,962 of DATJMX010000016.1, read as the reverse complement.
GCGTTCGTAGAGCTTGAGTCCGCCGCGCTCCACAATCAGGCACTCGCTCAGCTTATCGCGCAGCAGCTCGCGCGAGATGGAGGCGCGGCTGACATAGTCTTCGGCCTTCTCGATGATGCTTGCCATGAGGCACTACCTCTCGATGTCAACTAAAGTCCGCCGGCTACGCCGCCAGGCGGCTTTAAGTGAATATCGAGCAAACGATATGCCGTAAGCCGGCGGGGAATTATCGGTTAGAGTGCCGCGCGAAATAGCGCAGGCGAAAGGAAGACGTTCTACTGATGTGCGAGCTGGACCTGCCAGCGTTACGCAGTGCCAAAGAACTCGGCGTTCGACGCGTAACGCATAAAAGTTACGCGCGACCAGGCGGCTGATCGCCGCGACTTCTTACGGACGGAAATAGCGGACGACCGGCGTCGGCGGGTCGTCTCGCCCATCGTTTTCGTCAGCGTTGAAAGGAGGGGCCCGCGAATCCACTCGGTGGCAGCGCGTTGGTATTCGTGTTCTGCGCGAGCCGGATCGACTCACCCGCGATCCCGCCGCCATCGACGACCATCGCAGTGCCGGTGATCCATTCAGATTCGTCGGAGGCGAGGAACAGCGCCATGTTCGCGATATCGAACGGACTGCCGGCGCGCTTGATCGGCTGCAGATTCGCGAGCACCTGCTCCATGATTTTTTCACCGCCCGGCGTCGTGCCATAAAGAATCGGCGTATTGATTCCGCCCGGGCAGATACAGTTGACGCGAATCTTGTCGGGCCCGAGCTGGATCGCGGCCGAGCGCGTGATATTCACCACAGCGGCCTTGGCACCCGAGTAGGCGTGGATGCCGTCGTAGCCCTGCAGGCCGGCCAATGACGCGGTCGAGATGATCGAGCCGCCGCCCTGCTTGCGCATCACGGGAATCGAATGCTTGATGCCGAGGAAGACGCCGCGCACCAGGATCGCGAAAGTCTTGTCCCAATCCTCGACCGAGATGTTTTCGATAGGTCCGATAGCGCCGCCCAGGCCGGCGTTGTTGTAGGTGATATCGAGACGGCCGAACTCCTTGACCGCGCGATCGATCATCGCCTTGACGTTATCCTCGGCGCTGACGTCGGCCTTCTGAAAGACTGCGTTGCCGCCGTTCTCCTTGCATTCGCGGACCACGGCCTCGCCGCCCTCGACGTTGAGGTCGGCCACCACGACAGACGCACCTTCCTGCGAGAAACGGATCGCAGTGGCACGACCCATCCCGCTGGAAGCTCCCGTTATCACGGCCACTTTGTTTTCAAGTCTGCGCATAGTCACAGCTCCATCCCGGACGATTAGGCGCAATGCGCCCCGGGGTTCGACCCGTGTAGTAGCACAATCCGGTGCCGATCGGGCTAGTGATCGCTGCGCCGAACCACGCATTTTCCGCCCTCGGCAGCAACAGATCGTGATCGCATTGCACAGTCTGCGTCTATTCTCATCGCCGACGAGTGTCAGATGCGGCAGTGTACAGAAAGCTCACGATACTTGACTGGGCGTGATGGCGTCTTGCCGAAGAACATAGAAGATCGCTCGATTTAATTGTACATAAGCACTAATCCGCACGTTAAATTTTCGCACAAACAATCAAACTTTCTCAATGCCTTTTTATACAAAGAGATTCGGCGCTTCGCCGATCGGGCCAACCCCCTCAAACATTGGGATGGAACTCGATTCTTCCAACGCGATTCGACAATTTGCCAATTCGAGCATCGGTGTTCAAGTCCCGTTGAAAATCGGAGTCTTCGACCTTGACCTCGGTTGCCTTTAATACCTTTTCCACCACGGGGGGCCGCACTCACTTTAGGTCGGCCAAATCTCGACGAAAAACCCGCCGCGACTCAGCAGTCAGAGCGAACTGGTCATAAAAGTGCAAACACGATCGGGAAATTTCTGGTGCCGAGGGCGGGACTTGAACCCGCATGTCCGTAAGGACGGAGGATTTTGAG
>DATJMX010000015.1 GCA_035508495.1 Candidatus Binataceae bacterium | reverse complement strand
CTCGAGCGCGAGCATCCGGAGCTGCTGACTCCCGATTCGCCTACGCAGCGCGTGGGTGCCGCGCCCAGCGAGAAGTTCGGCGTCGTCGTCCATCGCAAGATGATGATGTCGCTGGCCAACGCGATGGACGCTGAGGAGATGGCCGAGTTCGACAAGCGCATCAAGCGCCTGATTCGCAGCGAAGCCGAAATCGAATACGTCGCCGAGGTGAAGCTCGACGGCCTCGGGATCGAGCTTGTGTATGAGGATGGGCGGCTCGTCGTTGGCTCAACGCGCGGCGATGGAATCAACGGCGAGGATGTTACCGCGAATATCCGCACTATAAAGAGCGTGCCGCTGCGCCTCCAGAAGCCATCGCACGGCAAGATCCCGAAGCTGCTCGAGGTCCGCGGCGAGGTGATTATTCCGCGCAAGGCCTTCGAGCGGATGAACGAGGAGCGCGAGCAGGCGGGCGAGTCGATTTTCGCCAACCCGCGCAATGCCGCGGCGGGAGCGTTGCGCCAGCTCGATCCGCGCATTACAGCATCGCGCCCGCTTGACATATTTCTCTACGCGCCCGGTACGATCGAAGGCGCCGAATTCGCGACGCAATGGGATTTCCTGAATGGGCTTCGCGAGCTGGGACTCCGCACCAATCCGCTCTCGCGCGTATGCCACGGCGTTGGCGAAGTTATCGAGTATTGGAATGAGACGACGGAGAAGCGCCTCGGCCTCGACTACGATGCGGACGGCGTCGTGGCGAAGGTCAATTCATTCGCGCTGCAGGATCAGCTCGGCGAAGTGTCGCGCTCGCCGCGCTGGGCGATCGCATACAAGTTCAAAGCGCAGCAGGCCGAAACTGTAGTCGAGAAAATCGACGTCCAGGTCGGACGTATCGGATCGCTGACTCCGGTCGCCAAGCTCAAGCCGGTCGCGCTCGCGGGCGTTACAATCTCAAACGCGTCGCTGCACAACCTCGACGAGATTCGCCGCAAAGATATCCGCGAGGGCGATACGGTTCTCATCGAGCGCGCCGGCGACGTGATCCCGTACGTGCTCGAAGTCACGAAGAAGGCGCATCCGCGCGCGCCCGAGTTCCAGATGCCGGAGCATTGCCCGGAATGCGGCGCCGCGATCGTTCACGAGGAAGGGGAGGTCGCGTACTTCTGCGTCAACGCCAACTGCCCGATGCGGATGCGCGAGTCGATTCGCCATTTCGCGTCGAAAAACGCGGTCGATATCGAGGGCCTCGGCGACAAGCTCGTCGCGCAACTCGTCGACAAGGGGCTGCTCAAGGAACTCGACGATATCTACAAGCTCAAGAAGTCCGACCTCACCGAGCTCGAGCGGATGGCCGACAAGAGCGCGCAAAACGTCCTCGATGCGATCGACAAGTCGCGCCGCGTCAAACTCGACCGGCTGATCAACGGCCTCGGGATTCGCCACGTCGGCGAACACACCGCGCGCGTGCTCGCGCTCAAGTTTCGTTCGATGAAGGCGTTGATGAACGCGAGCGAAGACGATCTCCAGGGCGTGCGGGATATCGGCGGCGAAGTGGCGCACAGTATCCGCGAGTACTTCGATGAGCCGCGCAATCGCCAAGCCGTCGAGCGCCTCGAAAAGGAGCTGGAGGTTGAGGAGGTCAAGGAGGCCGCCGGGCGCGGCGCGCTCCGCGACAAGAGCGTCGTGCTGACTGGCAGCCTCGAATCGCTAAGCCGCGACGACGCTGAAGGCCGGATCATGGCCGCAGGCGGACGCGTCACGGGATCAGTCAGCCGCAAGACCGACTTCGTGGTCGCGGGCGCCGATCCTGGCTCGAAGCTGCGCAAGGCGCAGGAGCTGGGCGTGCGCGTCCTCGACGAAAAAGAATTTTTGAAACTCCTCGAGGGCGGGGACGTCTGAATGAAGGGTGAGCCGCAGCGCCTGCATATGGTGATTTCCGGCCGGGTGCAGGGCGTGGGTTTCCGCGCTTGTGCCTATGACGAGGCGCGATCGCTGGGGCTCAAAGGATGGGTACGTAATCTCGCGTCGGGTGAGGTGGAGATGGTGGTTGAAGGGAGTCGCGAAAGCCTGGAGATTCTACTGGCCTGGGCTCATCTCGGCCCGTCGGGTTCTCGCGTGAGCGATCTGCGCGAAGATTGGAGCGCGGCTGAGGGCGATTTCGCCGATTTTCGTATCCGCTATTGAGCGCCCCTTTAAAGGCTGACAGGCATTAGCTATACTTCAACTCCGCACCTTTTGGTATTTGTATTCCTTCGAGTATTCGGAGTAATTTTCGGACAGGCTTAAAGCATAAGGAGATTGGACTGAGATGGCTGTACCACCTGAGGCGGCTGGACAAGCCGCCGAGTCTCATGGCGGCAGCGCCGGCGCGCCGCACAAACCAAATGAGCGTCGCGACAAAGTTGTAATTCGCTTCGCCGGAGACTCGGGCGATGGGATGCAGTTGACCGGGATGCAGTTTACGTCGGAGTCGGCGCTGGCCGGCAACGATATTGCCACACTGCCCGACTTTCCCGCCGAGATTCGCGCCCCTGCGGGCACGCTCGCCGGCGTCAGCGGCTTTCAGCTCAACTTTTCGAGCAATGAGATTTTCACGGCCGGCGACGAGCCCAACGTGCTCGTGGCGATGAACCCCGCGGCGCTCAAGGCGAATATTGACGACGTTCCGCCCAATGCCGTGCTTATCGTCGACCGCGAGGCGTTCACTGAAGCCAACCTCAAGCGCGCCGGCTACAGCGCCAATCCGCTTACCGATCACTCCCTCGACAAGTTCCAGGTTATCCAGGTCGACGTGACCAAGATGACCACGAACGCGCTGCACGGCTCGGGCCTCACCAATCGCGACGTATTCCGCACGCGCAATATGTTCGTGCTCGGGATGCTGTCGTGGCTCTATCAGCGCCCGATCGAGAGCACGGTCAAGTACCTCGACAGCCGATTCAAGAAGCGCCCTGAGATCCTCGAAGCTAACATCAAGGCGCTGAAGGCCGGTTACAACTACGGTGAGACGGCCGAGCTGTTCACCAGCTCGTACGAAGTGCCGCCCGCGCGGATCAATCCGGGCGTCTATCGCAATATCACCGGCAACAGCGCGACCGCGCTGGGCTTCGTCGCCGCGGCGGTGAAGTCTGGCCGCCCGCTCTTCCTGGGCTCATATCCGATCACGCCCGCCAGCGACGTGCTGCACGAGCTTTCGGGTTACAAGAACTTTCCGGTTTACACTTTCCAGGCGGAAGACGAGATCGCGGGCGTATCGTCGGCGATCGGCGCGGCCTTCGGCGGCGCGATCGCGATCACGACGACCTCCGGCCCCGGCATGAATCTCAAGGCCGAGGCGATCGGCCTCGCGATGAAGACTGAACTGCCGCTGATCATCACTGACATCCAGCGCGCTGGTCCCTCGACTGGTATGCCGACCAAGCCCGAGCAGGCCGATTTGATGATGGCGATCTATGGGCGCCACGGTGAATCGCCCATGCCGGTGATCGCGGCCTCGACTCCCGCAGACTGCTTTGAATGCGCCTACGAAGCCGTGCGGATCGCGCTCAAATACATGACGCCCGTGATTTTGCTGACCGATGGCCAGCTCGCCAATGGCGCCGAGCCGTGGCTGCTGCCGGACGCCGACAAGCTGCCCGAGATCAAAGTCGAGCTTCGTACCGATCCTGAGGGCTTCATGCCCTATATACGTGATGAAGAAACGCTGTCGCGGCCATGGGCGGTGCCTGGCACGAAGGGCCTCGAGCATCGCATCGGCGGCCTCTCGACCGAGAACCTCACCGGCAACGTCAGCTACTCGCCCGCTAACAACGAGTTGATGGTTCGCACGCGTGCTCGCAAGATTGCCGGTATCGCGCGCGACTATCCGCCCCTTTCGATCTTCGGTGATGCGGCAGGCGGAGACCTCGTCGTGCTCGGCTGGGGCTCGACCTTCGGCCCGATTCGCGAGGCCGTCAAGCAGTTGCGCGACAAGGGCAAGAAAGTTTCGCACATCCATCTGCGCTACCTGAATCCGCTCCCTCGCGATCTTGAGGAGAAATTGCGCCTGTTCAAGCAGGTGCTGATTCCCGAGATGAACATGGGACAACTGGTCAAGCTGGTGCGCGCCGACTATCTGATCAACGCGTCCGGCTTCAACAAGATCCAGGGCCGTCCCTTCAAGGTCAGCGAGATCGTTAACCGCATCAACCGCGCCCTGGAGGGCTGATCGAGCAATGGCTACCGCGCTTACTCGTAAGGATTTCGTCTCTGACCAGGAAGTACGCTGGTGCCCCGGATGCGGCGACTACGCGATCCTGGCCGCAGTGCAAAAGGTGATGCCGGAGTTCGGCGTGCCGCCGGAGAATGTCGTGTTTATCTCGGGCATCGGATGTTCGAGCCGTTTTCCGTATTACATGAACACGTACGGCTTCCATACGATTCATGGCCGTGCGCCGGCATTCGCAACCGGGCTCAAGATTTCGCGCCCCGAACTCGACGTATGGGTCGTCACCGGCGACGGTGACGGGCTGTCAATCGGCGGCAATCATCTGATCCACGTGCTGCGCCGCAACGTCGATTTGAAGGTGCTGCTCTTCAACAACCGCATCTATGGATTGACCAAGGGCCAGTACTCGCCGACCTCCGAAGTCGGCAAGGTCACCAAGTCGACACCGGCAGGATCGGTGGACTTCCCGTTCAATCCAATTACGCTCGCGCTCGGTGCTCATGCGACGTTCGTCGCACGCAGCGTTGACGTCGAGCAGAAGCATCTTGGCGATATGCTGAAGCGCGCGCATGGGCATCGCGGCGCGTCATTCGTCGAGATTCTCCAGAATTGCAATATCTTCAACGATGGCGCGTTCAACGACGTGACCGACAAGGCAATCAAGTCCGAGCATCAGCTGGTGCTAGAGCACGGCAAGCCGCTTATCTTTGGCAAGAACCGCGACAAGGGTGTGAAGATGAACGGCCAGCGGCCCGAGGTGGTGACGCTCGGCAACGGCGTGACCGAAAAGGATATCGTCGTGCATGACGAGACCAACCTCGCGCTCGCGTTCATGCTCGGCAACTTCGAAGCTCCGCTGCCCACGCCGGTAGGAGTGTTCTACGCGACCTCGCGTCCGACCTACGACGCGGCGGTCAACAAGCAGCTCGCAGACGCCAAGGCCAAGCAAGGGCCCGGCGATCTGAAGAAGCTGCTCGAAAGCGGGGACACCTGGTCCGTGAACTAAGCAGGCCATATACGATCGATGAAAGCAGGGCGGGACAAATGTCCCGCCCTTTTCTTTTTGCGGCTTCGCGAGTGAGGGCGACTTCGCACCAACGTCCGCGCCTCTCAGTGTCGACTCGCGCAATGTCGATTACAGAACGTCAGCGGACCTTGAATTGCTATTGCGGCAGTTGTTCGACTAAACGAGCACCAGCGAATCTTCGCCACGCGTTCGCGAAGATGCGCCGCAACTCGTCGGGATGCAGCCTGCTCAAATGCGCCAGCACCATCGGATAGTTGCGATAGTGCTCAGTGATGTAAAAGATCCGCGGCTCGCCTTCCATCAAAATTTCGCGCTCGCCGAATTCCATCCGAATCGCGAGCGACTCGCCATCTTCCTTCATGCGGCAGATGAGTTTCTTGCGCACGCGAAAAGCGAGGGTGCCGTAGGAGACGCCTTCCGCGACGCCCGGAAACGAAAGCGCGATTTCACGGAGCGTAACGACGCTTGATGTATGCCTATCTCGCGCGGGTTTTTTCGCAGCCATCAGCGGCTCAGGCGCAGTTGTAGACCTTCATCACGTTGGTGCCGAGCACCTTTTCGCGATCGCCGGGTTTCAGCTTGTGATGCAGTTCCTCGACTTCCTCGATGTAGTTGCCGACGTGGTCGGGATGAGGAAAATCCGAAGCCCAGAAGAATCGATCCGCGCCGCACAGATCGACCATCGCCGGCAGTGCGCGCTCGTCGGGATCGGCTGAGATCCACACTTGGCGATTGAAGTAGAAGCTCGGCTTCTCCTTGAGCGGCACGGTATTGCCGACGAAGGTGCCGTAGACCGCATCGAGGCGATCGAGCCAGTACGATATCCACCCCGCGCCGGCTTCGAGCAGCACAAGCCGCAGCTTGGGAAACTTCTCGAATGTACCGTATTGGAAGAAGCTCGTGAAAGCGTGACGAATCGCGTCTGCCGCCGTGATGCTTAGAAAGTAATACTGCCCGCGCATGTACTTCTTGTAGTCATAGCGGCCAGGCAGTGCCCATACGGGCTCGATCGACGGATGAATCCCGAGCGGCACGTCGAGCTCCTGCGCCTTGGCGAACAGCATATCGTGATCGGGATGCGCATGCGGTTTGCGCGTCATCACGAACTGACAAACCCATCCGCCTTTGCATCCGTCCTTGACCGCGCGTTCGAGCTCGCGCGCAGCGGCCGCAGGATCACCAAGCGACAGATGCGCGATCGGAATCAGCTTACCGCCGCTGTCGGAGCAGAAATCTACTACCCAGCGGTTGTATGCACGCGTGTACGCCTGTGCGAGGTCGGCGTCTTCAGTCTCGGTTTCATAAAGGAGCGAGAGAGTCGGGTAGAGGAATGCCGCGGCGAGGCCTTCCTGGTTGATACGTTGCAGGCGTTCCTTCGCGTCCATCGCGCCGAACGGCGCCATCCCGCCGTAGGTCGGCCGATTCTGCCACTGCTCGCCGCGCGTCGTGCCCATCGCGGAGAGCCCGCCGAGCCGCCCACCGCTGAAAATCTTCGACGGCTTGCCACCAATCTCGAGAAACTCAAGTCCCTTGTCATCAAGGCCGATCCTGAGCGCGACGCTCTTGTACTTGTCCTCGATGTAGCGCTGCCAAAGCGTTGCATCCTCGAGAATATGCCCGTCAGCATCGACCGCACCGGGAAAGGTGAGTCTCTGAATCTCGTCGTGATTGGAAGACATCGTATTTCTTTCTCCGACACAAGAAGGGATCGCGTACCTGTTCGGTAGTCCGCCCGCGGCCAATTCGTCAAGCGTGATCGGTTCCACGTATCAGACTGCGATGAGGTGCAGGTTCTCCGGCATCGCGCCGCTTATAGCTCGAAGTGAAATCGCGGCGTCAAACGTGGCGAGCCTGCCTCGATTGGCGACTGACAGGGCAAGCAAGTAGACATCAGTTAATTGGCGATGACCGCGGATATGCTGCCATCTGAAGGTTTTTTCTTCGCGAACGCTCACCGAGTCGCTCCAGAAAACGTGGTGGCGCTCGGTGCAGAAAGCTCTGAGACGCGAGGCCGCATCTTCGGGAGTAGTGCGCGCACCAGGATAGGCGGGGTTTGCCAAGACCCGAATAAATGCGGTCTCGGTCATCGCGCACGTCGCCCACCGACGCTTGCGATTCAGTGCGAACCAGGCATGCGCCGCATCGTGATGCAGATGAGATGGATCGAACAGTGCGATGAGAACATTGACGTCCAGGAGTGCGATCAAAATGAACGCTAATCCTCGTCGCGAAGTCGGTTAACCGTTTCTAACGTAACCAGCGGTCCGTGTTTCCGAATCGGCAGGAGTGGAACGCCGTTGCGAACGCGAGACTTCCGTTCACTCGGCGCCAGCGCGCTGCGCACAAGATCGGAAATCACTCGTCCTGCTGTGGTGCCTCGTCTCGCGGCCAGCTCCTTAGCCGTCTGAAGAACGTCTTCATCGATATCAAGAGTGGTGCGCACAGGCTGAGCATCATGCATCACCCATCAGATGTCAAACACATCGACTGATCACTACGTCCTTGTTTGTCTTCGTTAGAAGCTGACGCGTTTGAATTGGCGCTCTGGGATGAGGCGCAGGGCGGTCATGATTGGGCGCCAGAACCACGGGACGAATACTACTTCGGATCGTTTGCGATAGGCGCGGTAAATTAGGTCGGCGGCTTTGTCGGGCGAGATGGAGAGCAGGGCGCCTTCGCGGCCCCAGGTCATCCGCGTGTCAACCGTGCCGAGCTTCACTGTCATCACGCGGACGTTCGTGTTGGCGAGACGGCCGCGCAGGCCTTGCGCGAAAAGATGCAGGGCGCCCTTGGCCGAGCCATAGACGTAGTTGCGCGCGCGGCCGCGCTCGCCGGCGACAGAGCCGATGACGATCATGAAGCCTTCGCCCTGGTTTTCCAGATGGCGCGCGACGAGCGTCATCAGCGATACGGCGCCGGTGAAGTTCTGGCTGATCGTCGCGAGCGCCGCGCGCGGATCGATCTGCGCCTGCTCTTCGTCGCCGAGCGTGCCGAAGCATACGACGACGCCGTCGAGTCCGCCGAGCCTGGCGACCGCCTCGCGCAGAAACTCTTCGTGCAAGCTGACGTCGGCCGCGTCGAACGTGCCCGCAAAAGTCTCGACGCCCGCGCGCACTGCAATATCATCGGCGACGCGCTGCGTTTCGTTGGCATCGCGCGAGGCGAGATAGAGCTGCGCACCGTCGGCCGCGAATCGTATCGCGAGCGCACGTGCGATCGGGCTGGTCGCGCCGAGAATCAGAACTTTAGCCATTGTGATTCATTCTAGTCGGGGTCGAGTCCCAGTCGCCGCGAGAGGCTCGACGAAAAGCGGCCCTCGGGATCCGCCGTGGCCTTGATTGACTGCCAGTTAGCAAAATTCGGGTACATCGCGCGGAAGATCTCGGGGCGCATCCGTGCGTCCTTGGCGAGATAGACCCTGCCGCCGCGCTTCAGCACCATCTCGTCGAGCTCGTCGAGGAATTGCAGGAGGCCGTCGGCGACCGGAAAATCGAGTGCCAGCGTGTAGCCCGGCATCGGGAAGGAGAGCATTCCGTCCTGCGCCCCGAATTTCTTGAGCACGGTGAGAAACGAGGCGCGGCGGCTGCGGCTGATCGCCTCGAGCACTTCGACGAGCCCGGCGCGGCTCTCAGCCAGCGGCCATACGCATTGATACTGCACGAAACCGCGCTTGCCGTAGATACGATTCCAGTTGCTGATCGAATCGAGCGGATAAAAGAACCATTCCCAGTCGAAAATCTTGTGCTGCGAAGGCCTGCTCGTCGCGTAAATCCCGGCGTTGAACGCCTTGACGGTGAGCGAGTTGAGGGTAAAACCCGGCAACGTGAACGGAACTGCGAGCGGCAACTTCGCCGGTGTGCGATAAGGGTCCTGCGCGGCGCGACGCTGCAGCATCGCGGGATCCGCGAAGTTACCGACATTCAGAGTGCATCGTCCGAGCGTTCCCTGGCCGCCGGCACAATCGATCCACGCGACCGAGTATGCGTACTGTGTATCGGTGCGCTCGAACGCTTCGAGCGCCTCGTCGAGATTGCGCGCGCGAATCAACTCGCCCGCGATCCACGCACTCGGAATCGATTGCAGGCGCAGCTCGACACCGAGGATCACGCCGGTGAGTCCCATGCCGCCGACAGTCGCCCAGAAGAGCTTCGCATTTTCCTCGCGCGAGCATCGCCGGATCTCGCCCGACGCGAGCATCAGATCGAAACTCGTGACGTGAGCGGCGAGCGACGACGCGCGATGGTGATTCTTGCCGTGAACGTCTGCGGCGATCGATCCGCCGAGCGTGACGAAGCGTGTGCCCGGCGTGACGGGCGGGAAGAATCCGCGCGGCATGAACACGTCGATGATTTCCGCGATCGTGACTCCCGCCTCGGCGCGTAGCATTCCTGTCGCCGCCTCGAACGAGAGCATCCGGTTCAGCCGCTCGATATTGACGACGCGATTCTGATCGTTAAGTGCGGCGTCGCCATACGCGCGGCCTGCACCGCGCGCGATCAAGCTCGTCGAGTTGGATGCGACGACAGCCTGCAACTCGGCGCGCTTCTCGGGCCGATAGATGTCGCTCTCGCCGCTCGGATAGCGGCCCCATCCGGTGAGAATTCCGTGATGAGCCTTGGGTGTGGCGAGAGCGGCCGTGCGTGGCCGATCGAAGGGGACGAGGTTGCTTGGTGCGGCGCTCATTTCAGTCACGATTAAAACTAACAGGAAGGACAGGTATGCGGAATGCAGTCGCGTAGCGCAGCAATCGCAAGGCGCCTCTTGCAGCGGGTTCTTCGACCGTGATTGTTAGAGAAACGAGGTCGAGCACGTATGTCGTGGGAAAAAGAAGTCGAAGAGATTCGCCGGCGCGAGGAACTCGCGCGCAACATGGGCGGCGCGGACAACATCAAGCGGCAGCACGACGGCGGCAAGCTCACGGTTCGCGAGCGCGTTGAGAAGCTGCTCGATCCCGGCACGTTCCACGAATACGGCGCGCTCGCGGGATCAACGAAATACGAGGGCGAGACGCTGGCTTCATTTTCTCCGGCAAATTTTGTCGGCGGGGTCGGGCGGATCAACGGACGCCGCGTCGCAGTCGGCGGCGACGATTTCACCGTGCGCGGCGGCGCCGCCGATGCCAACGTCGGAAACAAGCGCGGCTATGCGGAGCTGATCGCGCTCGAATTGCGGATGCCGATCATCAGGCTGGTTGATGGTACCGGCGGCGGTGGCAGCGTCAAGACCTTCGAGACGTCGAAGTACACCTACGTTCCCGCCAATCCCTCGTTCGACGTGCTGGTCAAACTGATGGCGGAAGTGCCCGTGATCGCGGGATGCATGGGCTCGGTCGCGGGGATCGGCGCGGCGCGCGTTGCAGCCTCGCATTTCTCGGTGATGGTGCGCGGCACGAGCCAGCTCTTCGTCGCGGGGCCTCCGGTCGTGAAATGGGGCACCAGCGAAGACCTCACCAAGGAGGAGCTAGGCGGTTCCGAGATTCACGCGCATCAGAGCGGCGCCGTGGACAACGAGGCCGAGAGCGAAGAGGACGCGTTCGCGCAGATCCGCCGCTTCCTTTCGTATCTGCCGCAGAGCGTGTGGCAATTGCCGCCGCGCACTTCGCCCAGCGACGATCCGAATCGCCGCGAGGAAGAGCTGATCTCGATCATCCCGCGCAATCGGCGCCAGGGTTACGACGCTCGCCAGGTTGTCGAGCTCATTGTCGATCGCGATTCGTTTTTCGAGATGGGGCAGTTCTTCGGCTCGTCGCTAATCACGGGCTTTGCGCGCCTCGATGGTTATCCCGTCGGCGTGATGGCCAACGATCCTTACTTCATCGCGGGCTCTCTGGATGCGGCGGCGTCGGACAAGATGGTCAAGTTCGTTGACCTGTGCGACACGTTCCATTTGCCGGTGGTGAATTTCGTCGATCAGCCGGGCTTTCTCATCGGGCGCGAAGCCGAGATGCAAGGCACGATTCGTCACGGCGTGCGCGCGCTTTACGCGGTATTCCAGACGATCACGCCGTGGGTCGCGATTATGGTGCGCAAAGCGTTCGGCGTCGCGGGCGCAGGTCATGGAATCACAACGGGGTTGAACTTCAGATACGCGTGGCCGTCGGCTGACTGGGGCTCGTTGCCGATCGAAGGCGGGATTGAAGCTGCCTACAAGCGCGATCTCGCGGCCAGCGCCGATCCTGAGAAGCTCCGCCGCGAGCTCGAAGAAAAGTTCAACGCCGTCCGCTCGCCGCTTCGCACGGCCGAGGCATTCGGCATCGAGGAAATAATCGATCCGCGCGACACGCGCCCGCTGCTAGTGGACTGGGTGCATCAGGCCTACGAAATAGTGCCAACGCAACTTGGCCCGCGCACCCGCACGATGCGCCCGTAGCGCTAACTAAAGGTTATCTATTCCGACCTTTATTCGTTCTGTCCCCTCTCCGTATCCTAGGAGAGGCCGAGGGAGAGGTTCAGCGCTGGAAGTTCAACGTGTGCAGCGTTTTCGAGCAGTTCTCGGCCAACCCTCACCCGGCGCCGCGGTGCGGCGCCGACCTCTCCCTGGTCAGGGAGAGGGGTTTCAGAGCAAGGGCTGCGAAACGGATGTTAACTGGTCGTTAGCGAGATTGCGCCGCTATCAGATGTCCTTCATGCCGAGCTTCGGGGCGCCTACGAGCGCGACCATCTTGCCTTCGGGGGCGCGGTTTTCGTGCATGGCCTGGTGGCATTCGCCGATGTCTTTGAACTCGTAGGTCTTGGCCAGGCACGGGTCGATCTTGCCGTCGAGCACGAGCTGGTTGAACGCGTATGACTGCTCGTCATTGGCGAAGTGCGAGCCTTGTAAACGCTTCTGGCGCATCCAGAGGTAGCGCAGATCGGCGACCGCGTTGTAGCCGGTGGTGCCCGCGCAGATCACGACCATCCCGCCGGTGTCGCAGACGAACACCGAGGTCGGAATCGTGTCTTCACCCGGATGCTCGAAGACCAGGCGCGGGCTCTTGCGCTCACCGACAACGTCCCAGATTGCTTTGCCGAATGCGCGGCACTCTGCCGCCCACTTGTTGTAGGCGTCGGTGTCCTTCCAGTGCGGCATCATGCCCCAATGCAGGTACTTCTTGCGATTGATGACGCCCTTGGCGCCGAGCTTCATGCAGAAATCAATCTTGCGATCGTCGCCGACGACGCCGACCGGGATCCCGCCCTCGGCGTTCACGATCTGGATCGCCATGCATCCGAGGCCGCCCGAGGCGCCCCAGATCAGCACGACGTCATCTTTGCGCACGGTATGCGGCGGCCATCCCATCAGCATCCGGAACGCTGTTGCTCCGACGAGCGTCGGCGCTGCAGCTTCTTCCCACGTGAGATGCGAGGCCTTGGGCATGCACTGATGCCCCTGCACGCGGGCGAACTGCGCGAAGCTGCCCCAGTTGGTTTCGTAGCCCCAAATCTTGAAGGTGGGATCGTACATCGGATCGTCGCCGGTGCGGGCGGCGTAACAATCGCTGTCCCAGGTGCCGCAATGGATAACGACACGGTCGCCGATCTTGACGTTCTTCACGTCGCGGCCGGCGGCGTACACGATTCCCGAAGCGTCGCTGCCGCCGATATGAAAATCCGACGCGTCGTACTTCGCCTTCTGCCGCGCTGCGATCACGTTGACCGGCGAGCCGAGCGCCGCCCACACGTTGTTGAAGTTGACGCCGGCCGCCATCACATAGACCAACACCTCGTCGGGCTTGAGCTCGGGCACTCCGATCCGTTCGACCTGGAAGGCGCGCTTGGGTTCGCCGAAACGCTCGGCGCGAATAACCTGCGCGTACATTTCCTTGGGAACGTGTCCGATGGGAGGCACTTCGCCGATCTCGTAGATGGTCTTTGTGCTCATGATTCAGTTGTTACCCGCAGGCGACTGGCGCCCGGTCTGGTTGGCTCCGGCCGGTATTTTGGATTTGCGACTCAAGCGGCGACGCAACTAGGTACCTGTTTGTTTGGGAATTCTCAATACCCTTCCAAGCGTTAGGTAGCCCGGCGCGCGAGGCAAGAGGCTCGGTTGACGCGCTGAAACTATTTCCATATTAAACGGGTTCGTCCGTGTCATCGACCCGGGCGTAGCGGCAAGGAATCGCCGCCAAAGCCCGATGCCGCGAGCCTTCGCTTCGTGCTCGGCGTCGAGCTAATATCCGGGGACCACTCAAAGAAGCCAGGCTAATTCATATGGCGGAGCGCAGAATCGAACGTGGCCATTATTATGAGGATTTCGCCGAAGGCCACCTCTTCAAGCATCACTGGGGCCGAACCGTTACCGAGGGCGACAACAGCTTCTTCACCTCGGTGACGATGAACTTCAATCCGATCTACTTCAATCGCGAGTATGCGCAAAGCCTCGGCTTCAAGAACGTCGTGGTCAATCACATGCTGGTGATGAACGTCGTTTTCGGGCTTTCGGTTGAGGATCTCAGCGAGCGCGCGATCGCGCATCTCGGCTACGAGAAGATGAAGTTCGGCGAGACGGTTTACCCCGGCGATACGATCACCTCGCAGTCGCTGGTGCTCAGCAAGCGCGATACTTCGCGGCCCGATCGCGGCGTCGTCAAGTTTCGCACCACCGGCTTCAACCAGCACGGCCGCGTCGTCCTCGAATACGAGCGCCCGGTTTTGATTCGCAAACGCAATCCCGCGTAGGAGTAACGCACGATGCCCCTTGTCAGTCCCGAGCATGAGGAGATTCGCCGCTCGGTCCGCGAGTTCGTCGAAGCCGAGGTCAAACCGATAGCCAACGACCTCGATCGCAACAACCAGGAAATTCCCGAGCACGTCCTCAAGAAGATGGCTGAGCTCGGCTACTTCGGCATCATCTTTCCCGAAGAGCAGGGCGGCATGGGCCTCGATTACATCGCCATGGCGATCGTGACCGAGGAGCTTTCGCGCGGATGGCTCTCCGTCGGCTCGGTGATGACGCGCAACGTGATCACCGGCACGCTCATCGCGGCCAACGGCACGGCCGAGCAGAAGAAGCGTTACATGCCGAAGATCTCGCGCGGCGAAATTCTGACCGCGGCCGCGTTCACCGAGCCCGACTCGGGCAGCGACACGGCTTCGTTCAAGACGCGCGCGGTGAAGCAGGGCGACGGCTACCTCATCAAGGGATCGAAGATGTGGTGCACGTTCGCCAATCGCGCGCAGATGCTGACCGTGATGACGCGTACCGATCCGGACGTATCGAAGCGTCACAAGGGACTGTCGCTGATCCTTTTCGAGAAGGAGCCGGGCGACGACTTCATGCCGCCGCAGCTGACAGGCTCACCGATCCCGACGATCGGCTATCACGGGATGCGCAGCTACGCGCTCCAGTTCGAAGACGCTTATGCGCCCAAGGAGAATCTGATCGGTGGCGAAGAGGGGCGCGGATTCTACCAGCTCATGTCCTCCTACGAGGCGGCGCGAATTCAGACGGCCGCGCGCGGCGTGGGAGTCGCGCAGGCGGCGTTCGAATGCGCGGTAAAATACGCGAAACAGCGCACGCAGTTCGGCCAGCCGATCGGCGACTTCCAGGTGATTCGTCACAAGCTCGCGCATATGGCGGTCGAAATCGAAGCCGCGCGTCAGCTCTGCTACTTCGCCGCATCGCAGAAGGATACGGGCAAGCGATCCGACTACGAGGCAGGCCTTGCCAAGGCATTTGCGGCCGAGATGGCCGAGCGTGTGACGCGCGAAGCGATGCAGGTGCATGGCGGCTACGGCTATTCGATGGAGTTCGAGGCGCAGCGCTTCTGGCGCGACGCGCGCGTGCTGTCGATCTTCGAAGGCACCAGCGAAATTCAGTACGAGGTCATCGGCCGGCGTATCATGGAGCAGAATTGAGGTCGCATCGATGAGTATCACCAGCGACGGCAGCTACTTCGAAGACTTCACCGTGGGCGACACGTTGATTCATCAGCGCGGCCGCACCATCACCGAGGCCGATAATCACAACTTCACCTCGCTCGTGATGAACACGGCGGAGCTGCACTACAACCAGGATTTGATCGACAAGAATCCCGGCGCATACGTCGGCGGCAAGCTGTTGGTGTACGGCGGCGTCGTGCTCGCCTTCACGGTTGGGCTCGCGTCGGAAGACACGAGCGAAAACGCGCTCGGCGAGGTCGAGATGGACAACGGGCGGCATACGAATCCCGTTTTCCACGGCGATACGATCTATGCCCAATCGACGGTGCTCGAAAAACGCGACGCCGAGCGTCCCGACGCGGGAATCGTGAAGTTCAAGCTGGTCGGCAAGAAGCCCGACGGCACCGTGGTCGTCGAAATCGAGCGCACCGTGCTGATCAAAAAGAAATCGCATTACGCCAACCCGGGAGTGTGACCGGGAGTCAATCGATCGGGAGATAACTATGTACGTTCTCGACAAAGGACAGCGCTTCGTAATTCCGCGCACCGAGATGACCTATCCAGGTCACAGCATGAAATTGCATCAGAATGCGGCCGACGCGCAGAAATCGCCGGTCGATCACGTGATGGCGGATTTCGAAGACGCCTGCCCCTACGAGTTCAAGGGCGAGAAGAGCCGCAAGATTATGGTCGAGGCGATGAACACGCTCGACTTCGGCAAGAAGGTCGTGACCATTCGCCCCAACAACATCCACTCGAAGTTTTTCAAAGGCGACATGGAAGCGATCATGCTCGGCGCGCCGAACCGCTTCCACGGTATCATGCTGCCCAAGACGCGCGGTCCCGAGGAGATTCGCGAAGTCTCGAAGCTGCTCGACGATCTCGAAAAGCGCGGCGGATGGACCTACCGCGTGCAGATCGAGTCGCTGATCGAGACGCCGCACGCGGTGGTGAAGGCGTATGACATCGCGACCGCCTCGGATCGCATGTGCGGGCTCGTGTTTGGAATCGCCGACTATGCCGCCAACCTCGGTATCCGCGAGATCGTCGATAATCAGAACCAGAATTTTCACTACTCGAAGCAGGCAGTCGTCGTTGCCGCGAAAGCCGCGGGACTGCATGCGGTTGACAATGTGTTTCTGCGCCTGTGGCGCAAGGAAGATTCGCCCGAGCGCGTCGCCGATCTGCAGAAGCAGCTGCGCGACAAGAACACCGGCTCTGCGAATCTCGGCATGGACGGCACCTGGGTGATTCATCCGCAGCAGGCCGAGATCGCGAATAGCTGTTACTCGCCGACGCAGGAACAGATCGACGAAGCGCGCCGCGTCGTGAAGCTCTACCACGAGAAGGGGGGCGGCTCGATGGCCGATCCCAAGTCCGGCGAGATGATCGACGAAGCGACGATCAAGATCGCGCTGATGGACCTCGCCAAGGGCGCACAGGGCGGAGTCGTGAGCGATGCCGAGCTCCGCGAATGGTCAGCCAAGAGCCGCGACATTACAGGCTACGACATCCTCGAGCTGATGCGCCGAGTCGCGTAAGCATCGAGCAAATCTGCAAGCGAAGAAGGCCGCGAGCGCAAGCCGCTCGCGGCCTTCGTGTTTTCGGTCTTAAGAGCGTGACGTTGGGGCAGTTCTGACCTTTGGCTTTCGCCAGCAGTTTGTCGAGTTCGCGGCTGATGTCGTCGGTGGCTTTCAGCAATATGTCGAGGCTTCGATCCAACGTTTCGGGATCGATGTTGCGGTTGGTTTGATGAAGATCGGCGAAGGACTGCAGCTTCTTCTGATTTTCGCGAGTCTTCTTCACGAGTTCCGCCAGCCGTTCTCGTCCAGTCTGTAGCTGTGAGACTCGCGTGCCTTGGCTAGACACTCAATAGTAAGATGGACGATCCGCTGGAGTTTGTCCCTGAGAGACAGTTATCAAAGCATTGCGGCCGCGCCGGTAACGAGGTGATCTTTTCATGAGCGCGAAAATTCTGATCGTCTTCTACAGCATGTATGGACATATTCATCGCATGGCTGAGGCTGTCGCCGAGGGGGCGCGCGAGGTTGCTGGCGCGGAGGTCACGCTGGCGCAGGTTGCTGAATTGGTGCCTGATGCAGTCCTCGAAAGATCAGGCGCGAAGAAGGCACGCGCGGCTTTTGCGCATATTGCAGTCGCGACGGTCGAGGACCTCGAGCACGCCGATGCGATTATCGTCGGCACGCCGACGCGCTTCGGCAATATGTGCGCGCAGATGCGCAACTACTTCGATCAAACCGGCGGCTTGTGGGCGCAGGGCAAGCTGGTCGGCAAGGTCGGCAGTGTATTCACCAGTACCGGGACGCAGCACGGCGGGCAGGAGACGACGATCGTGAGCGTGCATGCGACGATGCTCCATCACGGGATGATCATCGTCGGCGTTCCCTACACGGCGCGAGGCTTGAGCAACATGAGTGAGATCACCGGCGGAAGCCCATACGGTGCGTCGACGCTGGCCGCATCGGACGGCAGCCGACAGCCCAGCGCGAATGAGCTGGAGATCGCGCGCTTCCAAGGCCGCCATGTCGCGGATGTCGCGCGCCGCCTCAAGGCTGCATGACCAGCAGTCAGGTTGCAGAAATCGCGCGGCGCGGAGGGTATCCTCTGGGATGCTTTGACGTTCGGCAGGAAAGCGGCACGACGCTCTGCGAGGGTGGCGATAATCGCCACTCTTGCGATGCTGGCGAATTCGCGGGTCGCGCACGCTGATCCTACGCCGCGCAGCTACGTCGGAAATTTCCTTGGCTACAACGCGGAGCCGGCAGACTACTTTTCGCTGCAGGGATCGGAGAGCAGCGGTCTCACCGCGGCCTCGGGTTACCTCGAAAAAAGAATCTCCCTCGAGTCGAGCATTTCGATCTTCGGAGGTGCGCAGCGCTACGACGGTCTCGGGGGCAACGGCTGGAACAATATCGAAATTTCTTACAAGCACATCATCCTCGATTTGCGCGACCAGGAGCTGCTGCTCTCGCTGGCGCCCAGTCTGGAAATACCGGTCGGCGATCCGAGCGTATCCGAAACGCATCCGCGCGGCGGTCTGGATTTTCTTTATGAGAAGGGCTTCGCCGGACTGCCCGAGTCGCTCGCTCCGTTGCGGGCATTTGCGATGGAGGGCGATTTCTACTGGGATTCGAAGCTGAGCGGGGCGCGCGACGATCTCATCTTCACCAACGCCGAGCTCGAGTACTCAATCGAGTATCTCAATGAAAACGTGATGCACGTTACGTCGAACGATTTCTTTCGCTATCTCACGCCGCACATCGACTTTGACTACGCGCAGTATTTCAGCGCGCATCGCAATACATCGTATCCTGACTTTGAGCTGACGCCGGCCGTTGCGTGGCTCAACTCGACCTTCGAAGTGAATCTCGGCACGCAAATCGCGCTGAATCCCGCGTCGTCATCGACCGGCTCAGTGGGCTTCGTGTGGCTGGTGGGCGTATCGCTCGATCAGATCTGGAAGGGCTTCGGCTGGACGCCGTTTAAATGAACGGGCCAAATTCCTACGGCACCGGGGCGACGTTGAGCAGGCCGGCGGCTTCGTCGAAGCCGAGCATCAGGTTCATGTTCTGAATCGCCTGACCGGCTGCACCCTTGCCGAGATTGTCGATCGCCGTGATCACGAGGAGCGTGTCTGTTCTGCGATCGAGTGTGTAGGACATCTCGCAGAAATTCGTCGCACGCACGTTTTTGATCTCGGGCAATTCGCCGGGCTTCAGGATCCGCACGAAACGCGATTTCGCGAAACTCGCTTCGAACGCAGCGGCGACATCAGCCTCAGTCGTGCCGGCGCGCGGGCGCATGAAGATCGACGACAAGATTCCGCGCGTCACCGGCAACAGATGCGGCACAAACATGATCGCGACATCGCGTCCGAGCGCCGCGCTGATCTCCTGTTCCATCTCGGGCGTATGCCGATGGTTGCCCACCTTGTAGGCGCGAAAGTTCTCGTTGACCTCGGCGAAAAGCTGTTCGACGGCAGCCGCGCGACGCGCGCCAGTGGTGCCGGATTTCGAATCGATAATGATCGATGATGGTTCAATCAGATCGCGCTTGATCAGGGGCAGCAGCGCCAGCAGCGCCGCGGTCGGAAAGCATCCGGGATTTGCGACCAGGCGCGCCTCGCGAATCTGGCTGCGATGAAATTCAGTGAGACCGTAAACCGACTCTCGCAGCAGAGCGGGCGCCGGATGGTCGACGCCATATGTCGCACGGTACTGCGCTGGATCGTTGAGGCGAAAATCCGCGGAGAAGTCGATGACCTTGACGCCCTCGAGCACGAGCTCGGCGAGCATCGCGGTCGCAGTCTTCTCCGGCAGGCACGACAGGACAACGTCGCAGCGGCCGCGCAGCAGGTCGGGGCGGAGCTCCTCGAAAGGCGGCAGGTCGATACCCGCCATGTGATGGTAAAGGTCAGCGACTTCGCGGCCCGCGTAGTTGCGCGAGCTGAGCACGCTGATTTCGACAAACGGATGGCCCGCGAGAATCCGGACTGCTTCGATACCCGAGTAACCGGACGCCCCGACTACGGCCACTCTGATCTTGTCATGCGACGCCATCGAGATTTTCCCGCCACTTCCTGCAGTTAGGGTTTGATGTGAGGATTTAACCGCGACAAAATCCAAGTATCACGAAATCATCGGTGACGCCACGTTTCGCCCGTCACTTCGTATCGAACTCGAACACCATCTCGCTCGGCGCAGTTTCCGCATCGGCGCCCAGCTTCTCAAGGTACAGCCGCACGACTTCGTCGTTGGGTCGTTCATTGTGCAATGCGAAGAGTTCGTCGCGCGCCTTCGTCGCGGCGCCGTCATGGATCAGATTGATCACAGATGCGAACCGATTGTAGAAGCCGGGCTCGACGCCGTCGCCCTCGTGGCCCGCGACTTCGACGACGGGAACCGCCTGCTCCTTGCCCTTGACCTTGACCAGACCGAGCTCGCGCGCAACATAACCACCGCGCGAATCGGTGAGCGTCAGCTTGCTTACCAGCAGATGCACTTTGAAATGCCGCGTCAGACCTTCGAGGCGCGAAGCGAGATTCACCGTGTCGCCGATCACCGAATAATCGAAACGATTTGCGCCGCCGAAGTTGCCGACGATCGCTTCGCCGGTCGCGATCCCGATCCCGATGTCGATGTCCTTGAAGCGCGGATCGTTTTTTCTGAGCGCGTTGAGCTCGGTGAGCATCGCGAGCGCCGAATCGATCGCCGCGCCGGCGTGATTCGGCACCGCGATCGGCGCGCCCCAGAAGGCCATGATGCCGTCGCCACGAATTTTGTCGACGACGCCGCCGCTCTCCAGAATGCGATCGGTCATCTTCGTCATGTAATCGTTGAGCAGCGCGACCAGCGCGGCCGGATCGGTTTTCTCGGAAAGGCCGGTGTAGTTGACGATATCGGCGAAAAGAATCGTGAGAATTTTTCGCTCGCCACCGAGCTTGAGACCGCCGGGCTGCTCGACGAGAGACGCGATGATATCGGGATGCAGGTAATGTTCGAACGCGTGTCGCAAATAAGCTTTCTCGCGACCCTCTGTCACGTAGCGATAACTGACGAGCGCCAGATACGTCAGCGTGAGAGTCGCGAGCGGAAACACGACGCCGATCACTTCGCCGGTCGCATTCAATCGATGCTGGGCGAAGGCGAAGTAGCCAATACCGAGCAGCACCGCGGCGATCAATGACGCGACGGCTGAAACGGTTCCGGCGGCGATCGCGATCGCCATCCCGAGGATCGCAGCGCCAGCATATTCGATCGTCGGCTCGTGCGGCTCGAAGATGAAATCGCCCTTCAGCACGTCGTCGATCGCGGTTGCGTGAATCTCGACGCGAGGCATCTCGTCGTCGACCGGGGTTACGCCGCGATCGCCGAGGCCAGTCGCGGTCAGGCCGATGATCACGATCTTGTTCGCGAGCAGCTCGGGCGCAATCTTGTGGTGGATGATGTCGGAGATCGAATAGTAGGGGAACGTGCCGCGCGGACCGCGGAACTTGAGCAGCATGTGCCCGGCCAGATCGACTGGAATCTCGACGTCCGCGATACGAACTTTCTCAACGCCGAACTCGCCAACGTTAAGTTGCAGCGGCGCATCGCCGGCGGCGGCTTTGGCAACCGCAAGAAAAAGCGGCGCGCAATAAAGTCCGCCGAATTTGATCGCCGTGTACTCGGAGCGGATCGCGCCGTCGAGATCGTGATCGACATTTACGAACGCGATCGATTTTGCCGCCTCGTTGAGCTGCGGAATCGGCGGCAGATACTCGCGCGCCGAGAATGGAGTCAGCGCGTGCGGTTGCTCGTTGACAATATTGTAAAAGAGCGGACCCGGCATGCGAATTTGTTCGAGTGAACCTTTGACGTGTGTCTGGTCGGCGGCGGCGCCGTTCTCGGAATAAATGTTTTCGAAGTAGTAGCTCAGAATCGTATTGCCCTGCGCTTTGATCGAAGCGGCAAGAGCTTCGTCGCCGCTCGTCCCGACGGCAGCCTTGATTGCGTCGAGCTTGAGTCCGTCGGCCTTGAGATGATCGGCGATAGCGGACCGTGTGATGTCGTTTTCGTCGCGCTCGGAGAAGAGCACGTCCGAGGCGACGATCAGCGCTTTGTAGTCGTTAAGCGCGCTGATGAGCTGGCCCATGACGCTGCGCGGCCAGATCCATTGGCCTAATTCGGCGATCGATTTGTCGTCGATGGCCGCAATCGCGACTTCGCCGCTCGGCGGCGCGATCTTGCCGGAGTACATCCGGACGTCGAAGGCCTTCAGCTCGAGGAACTCGAAGGCACGCGGAAAGCGTCCGTGCGCAACGAAGACGAGCACGACCACGAGCAGGCCAAGCGCGATCGTGCGCTTATGCCCGCGAACACGAACCGCAGTCACACGCCTGGTCGTTTTTCCCGCCATAGCGAACCCGTCGAGCTTAGCGCAGCCTCGGTTGATGCGCTAATCGCGGCCCTCGCTGGATCACGGTGAGGCAAATCTCGTTTCGCGAAAGTAGAGCGGCGCAGGAAAATATTACGACTAAGGCACGAAGGCACTAAGGCAAAGGCAGCAGGATGAGGATGCGGGCTGCGCCCTTCCGATTTTTCTTTGTGTCTTTGTGCTCTTCGTGGTGAGTGTTTTTTCTTGCCTTAATTTGACGTCGGCGTTGCAAAGAAAAAGAGGCGCGGGATTTCTCCCGCGCCTCTTGATGATCTCGAAACGGACAGCGCGTTAGCGCTTGGAGTATTGCGGCCGCTTGCGGGCTTTGTGATGGCCGTATTTTTTGCGCTCGACCTCGCGCGGGTCGCGCGTCAGCATCCCGTTTTTGCGCAGGGGCGGGCGCAACGCGTCTTCGGTCGCATCGACCAGAGCACGTGAGATGCCAAGACGCACCGCGTCGGCCTGTGCCGCGGTGCCGCCGCCCTCGACGCTCGCGAAGACGTCATACTGGCCCGTCGTTTCCGTGACCTCGAAAGGCTCCAGAATTCGCATACGCGAGGTGTCGCGCGGAAAGTAGTCGTTGAGCGTGCGCTCGTTGATAACGATCGTGCCCGAGCCGGGCAGCAGGCGGACTCGCGCTACCGCAGTCTTGCGGCGGCCAGTGGCCCAGATGATGTTCTTTTTTTCTGGCATCTAACGTCCCGTCTCGTTGATCAGACTGTTGCCTGCTCAGGCTTTTGCGCCGCGTGAGGATGCTCCGCGCCGCGATAAATCTTGAGCTTGGTGAAGAGCGCGCGGCCGAGCCGATTCTTCGGCAGCATCCCGCGCACCGCGTTCTCGATGAGGCGCTCCGGCTTCGATTCGAGCAGCTTGCCCGCGGTCGTCGAGCGGATACCGCCCGGGAACGTGGTGTGGCGATGATAAACTTTGTCGATAGTCTTGGCGCCAGTGAGCTTGACCTGGGCCGCATTGATCACGACGACAAAGTCGCCGGTGTCCTCGTGCGGTGTGTAGTCCGGACGATGCTTACCACGCAGGATACTTGCGGCGCGCGACGCCACGCGGCCAAGCGACTTTTCCGTCGCGTCGATCACGACCCATTTGCGGTCGCGGAGCGCGCTCTCGCGCGATGCGCTCCTGGTCTGTTCAGTCAGCTTCAAGTTGGTGCACCCAAAGTAAAATTTTGGCGGGGCCGATGGGATTTGAACCCACGACTTCCGACGTGACAGGCCGGCGTTCTAACCGGGCTGAACTACGACCCCGCCTGAACCATCCTTTGTTACATGTTCCGGCCCGCGGAGCAACATGGCGGGCAATGAGACTGCTTAGATCGAGGCATTCCGCTCGCGCGCATCTCTTATCAGGTCGGCGATGTTCCAGCCGAAGATCGTGAGGCCGGTAATGTTGGCGTCTTCGATGCTGACGTCGGCTAAGCTGACGTTGCGAAGCTTCGAGCCTTTGAAGTTGATGTCGGTGAACGACGCTTCCTGCATGTTCACGCCCTTGAACCGCGACTGCGACAGATTGACGTCATCGAACTCAGCCTGTGCGAGGCCGCATCCCGTGAACTTGGCGCCGATCATCAGTTCCTGACTGAAATTTCTGGCTTCACTCATCCTCTTCTGACTCCCTTCGAGAGCAACAATATAGGGATTCGAAATCGATGCCGCCACGCCGCTCCGATTGAGGATCGCCGATGGCGCCAGAGGCGAAGAATCTTGCCTCGACGGTCTCGACGCCATAATCTGTGCTCCAGTCACGGTTGTGTATTGAACCTGCGTAACTTGAGCCGCTAAAAGCGACGCCTAACATCGCCACGCTGTTATGTGGATAGTCCGATTAGCGCTGCGCCGGCCACTGTCGGTGGCTGTCATGGCGCTCCTGATGCTCGTCCTCGGGGTGTTGTCGTTCTCTCTGATGAACGTTGACATCTTCCCGTCGATCGACCTGCCGGTAGTGCTCGTGGTTTGGAACTATCCCGGCTTGTCGGCCTTCGACGTCGAGCGCCGGATGGTGTTCATCAGCGAGCGCGCATATTCGACGACCGTCAACGGCATCGAGCATATCGAGTCTGAATCGATCAACGGGCTCGGAATCTTAAAGGTTTACTTTCAGCCTGGATCGGATATCGGCGCCGCGATCGCGCAGATCAACGCGGTCTCCGAAACGATCCTGAGTAACCTGCCGCGCGGTATTCAGCCGCCGCAGATCATCTCGTATAACGCCGCCAACGTTCCCGTCGCGCAGCTCAACGTTTACAGCACGACGCTCACGACCAACCGGCTGTTCGACTACGGCCTCAACTTCATTCGTATCCAGCTCTTTACGATTCCGGGATTCTCGTCGCCCGCGCCGCTCGGTGGCGTGAGCCGGGAGGTGATGGTCAATCTCCATCCGACGGCGCTCTACGCCAACGGTCTGTCCGCTTACGATATCGGCAACGCTCTTGCCAACACCAACGTAGTCATCCCGTCAGGCACCGCCAAGATGGGCAACTACGAGTACGACGTTGACATCAACATGAGCGTGCCCAAGGTCAAGGACTTCAACGCACTGCCCATCAAGGTCCAAAACGGCGTGCCGGTTTTCCTTGGCGACGTCGCGCCGGTGACGGATTCGCATCCGCCGCAGACCAACGTGGTGCGCGTCGACGGCAACCAGGCCACCTACCTGATGGTGATCAAGCACGCCGATGCGTCGACGATCAAAGTCGTCGATGCGGTGCGCAACAAGATCCCGGAGATCAGGGCGACGGCGCCCAAGGGGCTCAACGTCTCGCTCTCGTTCGATCAGTCGAAGTTCGTGCGCGCCGCGCTCTGGGAGGTCGTGCAGGAGGCGGTCACCGCCGCGCTTCTGGTTGCGATCATGGTGCTGGTCTTCCTCGGCTCGCCGCGCAGCATGATCATTGTCATCACCTCGATTCCGCTGTCGATTCTGACTGCGATAGTCGCGCTCAAGCTGACCGGGCAGACGATCAACACGATGACGCTCGGCGGAATCGCGCTCGCGGTCGGAATGTTGGTCGACGATGCCACCGTCGAAATCGAGAATATCCATCGCAACCAGGCGATGCATAAGCCGCTGCTGGTCGCGATCCTCGACGGCGCGAGCCAGATCGCGACGCCGACCTTCGTCGGCACGCTCTCGATCTGTATCGTGTTCTTCCCGGTCGTGTTGCTGACCGGAGTTGCGCGCTTTCTGTTCACTCCGCTCGCGCTCGCAGTCGTGTTCGCGATGCTCACGTCGTACCTGCTTTCGCGGACGCTGGTTCCGACGATGGCGCGGTATTTATTGCCGGAGAATCACGAGGAACACGCCGGTAGCGGCCGATGGGGCCGCTTTGCGCACACGTTCGACAATGGCTTCAACCGCGTCCGCGACGGCTATCGCAATTGGCTCGCCGCCTTCATCGCGCGCCGCACTCTCTCGCTCTTATGCGTGGCACTGCTGATCCTGGTCTCGATCACGCTTGCGTTCGTAGTTGGGCAGGATTTTTTCCCGCGGGTTGACGCCGGCATGATGCGGCTCCATGTGCGGGCGCCGACCGGCACGCGTATCGAGCACAGCGAGCTCATAGTCGATGACATCGATCGCGCGATTCGCAAGGTTATTCCCCCCGGCGAGCTCGAGAGCATCAGCGACAATATCGGCTTGCCCATCTCATACGACCTGGCGTTTTATCAGACCGACAGTATCGGCCCGATGGATGCCGACATCCTGATTCAGCTCAAACCCAAGCACGAGCCGACCGCCATGTACGAGGATCGCATCCGGCACGCGCTCGCCCAGCAATTTCCCAACGTGACCACCTATTTCCAGGCCGCCGATATCGTCAGCCAGGTGCTGAACTTCGGCTTGCCCGCCGCCATCGACGCGCAGATCAACGGCAACGATCTCAACAAGGATTACAAACTTGCGGCTCAGCTGGCGCGCCAGATGAAGGTGATTCCCGGCGTCAGCGACCTGCGCATCCAGGAGCCGCTCGATTATCCCGCGTACAAGGTCGAGGTCGATCGTTCGAAGGCGCTCGAGATGGGAATTACGCAGCAGCAGGTCGCGTCGAGTCTGCTCGCTTCTCTCTCCGGCGCGGCGCTGCTCCAGCCGAACTTCTGGCTCGATCCGATAAGCGGCGTTAACTACCAGGTCGTCGCGCAGGCACCGCAGCATCTTATTGATTCGATCGGCGCGCTCTCGAACATTCCGCTCAGCACTCCGCAAATCGACGGCACGCCGAGTCAGGCGCAGTTGCTCGGCAATATCGCGGCGATTCACCGCGATATCGACCCCGCGATGATCGCGCACTACACCGTGCAGCGCGTGATCGACGTCGATTGCGCCGTAACCGGTCGCGACCTCGGCAGCGTGACCAAGGACGTTCAGCGCGAGATCGCAAGGTTGGGGAAATTGCCGCCCGGCACGCACGTTGTAATTCGTGGCCAGAGTCAGGCGATGAATGATTCGTTCCGCACCCTCGGCGAGGGAATCGTCTTGGCCGTTGTACTCGTCTATCTGTTGATGGTCGCGAATTTTCAGTCGTGGCTCGAGCCGTTCATCATCATGATGGCAGTGCCGGGCGCGCTCGCGGGCGTTCTGTGGATGCTCGCGGTTACCGGCACAACGATCAACGTCGAGTCGCTGATGGGCTCGATCATGGCGGTCGGCGTCGGCGTCGCAAATGGCAACCTGCTGATCACGTTCGCCAATGAACTGCGCGAAGAGGGCTATAACCCGGTTGCGGCGGCGATCGAAGCAGGGCGCATTCGCTTCCGCCCGATCATCATGACCGCGATGGCGATGATCCTCGGCATGTTGCCGATGGCGTTGTCGCTCGGCGAGGGCAGCGAGCAAAACGCACCGCTCGGCCGCGCCGTTATCGGCGGCCTTATCGCGGCGACTGCGATGACGCTGTTCGTGGTGCCGGCAGTCTACTCAATCTTCAGCCGCAGCCTGATGGGCAAGCACGAGCGCGACGCCGAGATCGAGGCGATCGGGCTGCCGGGCGCATAGTTTATGGCATCGATGGAAGAAGAAGATCCGCGCAATGTGAAGCTCACGAAGCCCGGCAAGTTTTTCGTGGCCGGGTGGATCGTGGCGGTGGCGATGGTGGTGGTGGCGACGGCGGGCCTCGTGCTCGCGCGCGATCTCTGGATTGGGCGGCAGACTTCCGAGCTCCAGCAGGAGGCTGACCGCGGTCCGCACGTGCTCGTCGCCGCAATCGGTCATAGCGTCGATCGCCGTCAGATTTCGCTACCCGCGACAATCCGCGGCTTCAACGAGACGCAGATCTACGCGAAAATTCCCGGTTACCTCAAGAAGATCTTCGTCGATAAAGGCGATCGCATTCGCGAGGGCGAGGTGATCGCGCTCATCGACTCGCCCGAGCTCGATCAACAGGTTGCTAACGCGCTGGCTACTTTGAAGCTTGCGCAGGTCACCGACCGCCGCAATCAGCTCCTCGTGCAGCAGGGCGTCGTATCGCAGCAGTCGGCCGACGAGACGCATCAGACGATGCTCGCCGACAAGGCTGCTTACCAGCAACTCGTCTCGGAGCAGGACTACAAGGTCATCAAGGCGCCGTTCGATGGAATCGTGACCGAGCGCGAAATCGATCCCGGTCACTTGATTCCGCAGTCGACGTCGGGCGCCGCCGCGACTGGGGCCGCAGTGGTATCGGTCGCGACGCTGAAGCCGCTTCGGATCTTTGCTTATGTGCCGCAGAACGTCGCGCCATTCATCCAGAACGGCGACCAGGCGGCGATCACGGTCACTGAGTATCCGGGCCGCAAGTACACCGGCACCGTGACGCGGCATCCCGAGGCGCTCTCGCCCAACACGCGCACGATGCTGGTCGAGGTCGATTTACCCAACCAGGATGTGTCTTTGCTGCCCGGAATGTACGCGACCGCCGGCTTTACGGTGAACGTCACGGGAGGCACGCCGATGGTTCCCGATGACGCGCTGGTCTTTCGCGACGGCAAAGTCTACGTGCCGGTCGTGGCGCAGAACCATCTGCATCTGGTGGAGGTCGCGCTCGGCTACGACAACGGCGAGCAAGTCGAGATCACAAACGGACTCAGCGGCAACGATACCGTTGCGCTCAACGTCGGGCAGGCCGCCCGCGACGGCGAGCCTGTCCAGCCAGTGCAGCAGGACAGTCACTAAGCCGCGCGCCGCACGAGTCGCGCCGCATAGAAGCCATCCAGGCCGCCCAAGTCGGGACGGGTTTTCATCGTGCCTGATTCGTCGAGCAAATCTTTGGTCTCGCCGATGTTCGGCGGCTTGCGATCGATCTCGAACTCCGGGTGGCGACTTAGAAACGCGTTTACGACGCCTTCGCCTTCTTCCGGCGCGAGGCTACACACTGAGTACACAATTACGCCGCTCGGACGAACCAATCCCGCCGCATTCGACAGCATCCGCAATTGAAGCGCCGCCATCCGCGCTGGATCGTCGGGACTCAGACGCCATCGAATCTCCGGATGCTCGCGCAGTGTGCCAAATCCCGTGCACGGCGCGTCGAGCAGGACGTGAGTGAGGCTTGCCGCACGCAGTGGCGCCGCCTTCGACATATCGGCGCGAACAAAATCGAGATTCCGATGACCGAGGCGTTGTGCCAGGCCGCGCGCGTTCTGCAATCCGCGCAGATTCAAATCGAGCGCGATTACGCGTCCATTACTGCCGACGAGTTCCGTGAGGTGAGTCGATTTGCCGCCGGGCGCGGCCGCGCAATCCGCGACGATCGCGCCGCGCGATGGTGCGAGCATCCGCACCACGAGCTGCGACGCCTCCGACTGCGGATGAAAGATGCCGTCGCGATAGGCAGCGGAATCGAAGCGCGCCGCACTCTCGAGAATTGCGGTCTCGGGAGCGCGGCCGCCGTCGCCGATCTCAAACTCTTCGGCGCGAAGCCTCGCGATGATGTCCTCGCGAGTGCTGCGCGCGAGATTCAGCCTGATTGCGTTGGGCGCAGCCTCGTTGTTCGCCGCCATCAACCGCTCCGCCGCTTCGACGCCGAACCATGCGATGAAGCGCTCGACCATCCAGCGTGGATGCGAGAGCTTCACGGTCAGATGATGCACTTCGTTTTTTTCGCGCGGCGGCAGCGGCACCGTTTCGCGCGTGGCGCGGCGCATTACGGCGTTGATGAATCCTGCGGCGAGGCGCGCGTCGCCGGTGCGCTTCGCCAGCGACACGGCAGTATCGACAATCGCATGTTGCGGCACTCGATCGAGGAAACGGAGCTGAAAAAGTCCGAGTCTCATGATCGCGAGCGCCGCCGGCTGGATCCCATCGAGCGGGCGGCCGGTGAACTGCGCGAGCTCATAGTCGAGTCGACCACGCCATGCGATCGTGCCAAGCACGAGGCGCGTGATCAGCCGGCGATCGTTGGGTGCGAATGCGGGCAGCCGTTCGCCGAGCAGCAGATCGGCGAATGCACCGTGCTCCTCGACACGGCGCAGAATATCGAGCGCGGTGGCGCGCGAATCGAGGCCCTCGCCTTCAGTGCGCGGCGTGCGCCGGCGGACTATGATCTGCCGGTCGCTCACTGGAAACGCGTGCCGGCTTCGAGCCGCTTGCCGCGCGCCCAATCGAGCGCGGGAATTCGCTTGCGCCCGGGAGCCTGAACTTCGACGAGTGCGAGCTGGCCGCGACCGCATTGCACGACGACGTCAGGTTTAATGCTTACGATCGTTCCCGGTGCGTCGCTTGCGGATTCGTCAACGACGCGAGCGCGCCAGATCATCAATTTCTCGCTATTGAACTTCGTGCGCGCCACCGGCCACGGATCGTAAGCGCGAATTGCGCGTTCGATTTCTGGCGCGGTGCGGCTCCAGTCGACCACTGCGTCCTTCTTTTCGATGATGCCGGTGAACGTCGCGAGCGACTCGTCCTGCGGCGTCTCGACCAGCGTTCCGTTGACGAGCTGCTCGAGCGCGTCGAGCAGAGCCACGGCGCCGAGCTCGGCGAGTTTCTCCTTGAGCGTGCCTTGCGTATCGTCAGATGCGATCGGAATCGTGCGCTTCAGGATCGTCGGACCCGCATCCATCTTCTCGACGACGCGCATGATCGTAACACCCGTCAACTTGGCGCCCGCGAGGATCGCGCCTTCGATCGGTGAGGCGCCGCGATGCCGAGGCAGGAGCGACGCGTGCACGTTCATCGGCATGATCCGCGGCGCGTCAAGAATCGACTGCGGCAGAATCCGACCGTAGGCCGCGACGACAATCAGATCCGGCTCGAATGATTTCAGCTCCGCCAGGAATTCCTTCGTGCGAATTTTGGTCGGCTTGAGTACCGGGATTCCGAGGCTTGCGGCCGCCGATCCCACTTCACTCGGCTCCATGACGAGCTTGCGGCCGCGCGGCTGGTCGGGCCGCGTGATTACGCCGACGACGCGATACTTCGACGCGTCGGCCGCCGCGAGGCGTTCCAGGATATGGGCCGCGAGCGCGGGCGTGCCCATGAAAACGATGCGCAGCGGCAATCGAATATCAGATACGGACCTTGGAGGGGCGTTCGAGATCGGCCTTGCCCTCCTTGATCATCTTGTTGAGTTTGCGTTTGTACAGCTCGCGCTTGATGCGGCTGATGCGATCGATGAAGAGCTTGCCGTCGAGGTGATCGATCTCATGCTGCAGCGCCACGGCGAGCAGCTCGTCGGCTTCGATTTCGATCTGCTTCTGTTCGGGCGTCCACGCGCGCACCAGCACGCGCTGCGCGCGCTCGACATCGGCATTGTAATCGATGACCGACAGACATCCTTCTTCCCAGATGATCTTACCCTCGGCTTCGACGATTTCCGGGTTGATGAGCTTGAGCAGATGCTTGCCGGGATTTTCGTGATCGGTATCGATCACGACGACGCGCTGCGATTCGCCCACCTGCGGCGCGGCGAGACCCACGCCCGGCGCGGCGTACATCGTCTGCGTCATGCTATCGATAAGACCCGCCAGCTTGCCGTTGATATTCGCGACCGGCTTGGCCGGCTGTTTCAAAACGTCGTCGGGAAATTTTCTGATTTTGAGAAGCGCCATGTCATTTCTGATTTTACCAAAGCATCCCCAATGCCGATAGTTGGCGCGGCAGGGGTCTAGCCAATAGCCTACAAAGCGTTAGGATTCGTCGGCAGGAGGACGAACATGGCTGCATCGGCAACGCCCGGGATCTTCGAACGCGCGCGCTCACAATGGGGATGGGTTTTAGCGATGGGCATCGGGCTCATCGTGCTTGGTTTTATTGCACTCACGGATACGGTGGTCGCAACGCTGGTGTCGGTGACACTGCTCGGATGGATCCTGATCTTCACGGGAATTTTCCATGCTGTGAACTGGTTCCGCGGGCGCGAAGTGCGCAGCGTCTGGCATTTGATCAGCTTTGTGCTGGACCTCGTCGTCGGCGGGCTGTTGCTG
This sequence comes from Candidatus Binataceae bacterium, assembly GCA_035508495.1. Classification (NCBI taxonomy): domain Bacteria; phylum Candidatus Binatota; class Binatia (SeqCode); order Binatales (SeqCode); family Binataceae (SeqCode); species Binataceae bacterium (SeqCode). The sequence goes on along the minus strand of DATJMX010000015.1, from coordinate 18,910 downwards.
GTCGATCCAGGGATGGGCGCGCTGACGTTGACGCTCGTGCTGGCGATCTTCCTGCTGGTCGGCGGCTCAATGCGCCTGTTCTATGCAATCTCGTCATCGGCGCCGCATCGCGGATGGGCGATACTCGACGGCGGCATCTCCGCGCTCTTGGGAATTTTGCTGTGGGTGCATTGGCCGGCATCGGGCGTATGGTTCATCGGCTTCGCAGTTGGCGTGCAACTAATCTTCCGCGGCTGGTCGTGGATCATCCTCGCGATGTGGCTAAGAAAACCACCCGCGGCAGGCGGCCCGATGGCACCGTCGCCCGCGTAGGAGAATCTCCACATTTTGGCTGGCGCCTAATCTTTATGTAGTGGGGCTGGCGTCGCTGTCCGCCATAGAGACGGCGCGTTGCGCCTTTCCATGCTGAACAAAAGGTGGCGCGAGCCGGGCGGCTCGCGCATCTTAATGGCGGGCAGGGACACCCGCCCCACTACGATAAGAGTGGTCGAGTCATACGGCGCCGAGGCCGAGCGGGCGCAGGAAGTCCTCCATTGCGCGGATGCATTCCTCGGGGCGCTCGATTTGGAGGAAGTGCGATGTTTCCGGGATCGACTCGTAGTTGATGCCGGTGTCCTCGGCGAGCGCCTTGCCGATCAGCGTTGGAGCGTCGGCGCCTTCCAGCGTCGGGTCACCGCATACCAGTTTGATCGGGACCGGGCTGTGCGCGAGGCGCGTCCACAGGTTGACGTCGCTGGTCGATGAAAACACGTGCGCCTCGTACTCGCGCGGGCAGGCGAGCACCCATTCGTCGCTCGCGCGATCGTGACGGAGAGTCGCGCGCGCCATCAGCTCGTAGGCCTCGGGCCGCCAGCGCTTGAAGCGCCGCTCGAACTGCCGCGCCAGCTCCATCGGATCCTTGTAACTCGGCGGCCGGCGCCGCGCGCGATCGGCGAGTCCGCCCTTATCGGTTTTCTGAAAATGCTTCAGCAGATCGTGACCCTCGCGCGGCACGATCGGCGGATCGAACAGCACCAGCGCATCGAAGCGGCGGCCGTGCGAAAGTGAATGGATCGCGGCGACCACGGCGGACATTGAGTGAAACACACCCGCGGCAGGCTTCGCGCCGAGTTCGCGATCTATCGCCTGGTAAATCGTTTCCATGTCGTCGGGAAAATTCGCCCACGAATGGCCTTCGAGCGTGTGCAAGGGATTGCGTCCATGATTGCGCATGTCGAACAGCACGACTTCGTAGCGCTCGCGGAGCGGGCCCCAGAATGGCAGGTAGCCATCGATCGCGAGGCCATTGCCGTGACTCAGCATGAGCCGCGGCGCGTCGGGCTTGCCGTGCTGCCGCACGCGGATAATCGCGCCGTCGCGAAGCGTGACTTCGAACGAATGCCGCGCCGGCGGCACATGATGAACTTCCTGATGCTCATGCTCACTCATGGTTGATTTCTTACAGCATCCTAACCGGATCGACATCCGTAATCAGATAGACGTGATCGCGCTCCGCCTGCGGGCCGACTTCCGAGCGCATCGAAGCGAGCGCCGCACGCATCGGGCGCAACTCGCGCGACTTTATCATCACCTGCCATCGGTAGCGCTGCTTGATGCGCTCGATTGGCGCCGGCGCGGGGCCCAACACCCGGATGCCCTCAGGCGAAGCGGCGCGCGCGAGCGAGGCGGCCACGGCGTCAGCCACGCGCGCGACGAGCCGCGGCTCCGCGCCTTCGATCCGCACCATCGCAAGGCGCGCAAAGGGCGGATACATCAGCTCGCGGCGCAATTGCAACTCGCGGCGGATGAAACGCGCGTAATCCTGATCGCGCGCGGCGCGAATACTGTAATGGTTGGGCGCGTAGGTCTGGATTATCACGCGGCCGGGACGCTCGCCGCGTCCCGCGCGTCCCGCGACCTGCGTCAGCAACTGAAAGGTGCGCTCGGCGGAGCGGAAGTCGGGCATATTGAGGCCGAGGTCGGCGAGCACCACGGCGGCGAGCGTCACGCCAGGGAAATCGAAACCTTTGGTGATCATCTGCGTGCCGATCAGGACATCGATTTCGCCGGCGCGGAGTTCGGCCAGGATTCGAGCGCGCGCGCCCTTGCGCCCGCTCGTATCGGAGTCCATCCGCTCGATATGCGCTTCGGGCAAGAGCTCCGCGAGCCGCTGCTGCAGGCGCTCGGTGCCGAAACCCTCACCGCGCAGGCCGAAGGCGTGGCATTCGGGACATTCGTCCGGCGCGGCCATCCGGTTGCCGCAATAATGGCATCGAAGCGAGCGATCGCGCAGATGAAACGTCATGCTCACCGAGCAGTCGGGACAGGCGATCACGACGCCGCAGGTGTGGCACTGGAGAAAATTGTGATAGCCGCGGCGGTTGAGGAACACCATGCTCTGGCCGCGCGCGACGAGGTTGGCTTTGAGCGCTTCGATGAGAGTCGTGGAAAGCGGGATCGCATCTGCAGCAGCGCTTTCACTGTTTCCATTCGTGGAGGGCGGCGGTTTGGCGGGAGATTCGGCGTTCTCGCGCCGCATGTCGATTACTTCGACCTGCGCGAGCGGGCGATCGTTGATTCGGCGCGTCAGGCGCAGCAGACGGTAGCGTCCGCGGCGCGCGTTGGCGAATGATTCGGCCGACGGCGTCGCCGAGCCCATCACGACCGGGCACTTCGAGAATCCCCCGAACGCAACGGCAAGGTCGCGGCCGTGATAGCGGATGCCTTCCTCGTTTTTGTAGGCGGCGTCGTGTTCTTCATCGACAACGATCAAGCCCGCGTCGGCGAGTGGCGCGAAGATCACGGAGCGCGGGCCGATCATGATTCGCGTCGTGCCGCCGAGCGCCGCCATCCAGCTTGCCCATCGTTCGGCGACGTTCTGCGCGCTGTGCGCGACGCCCACCATCGCGCCGAAGCGGGCGCGGAACGCGCGCACGATTTCGTCGGCGAGCGCGATCTCGGGGACCATCACGAGCACGTTGCGGCCGGCGGCGATCGTGCGCGCGGCGAGATTCAGATAGACCTCGGTCTTGCCGCTCGCGGTAACGCCCCAGAGCAGGAACGTCTCGAAGCGGCGGCTCGCGATCGCGGGCGCGATCGCATCGACGGTGAGCCGTTGCTCATCGGTGAGGTCGAACCCGGGGAGCATATTGGGAGCGGCACGCTCGGCTTTTTCGATCGCGACAAGGCCGCGGCGCTCGAGGCTGCGCAGCACTGGCATCAGTCCTTCGATTTCGACTTTGAGTTCATCGAGCAGGCGCCCCGCAGCGCCGCCAGGTTCGAGCGCCGCGACGACTTCGCGCTGCTTGGGGCCGCGAATCGTATCGAGCTGCGCGCCAGGGACGACCCGCGCGACGAGATCGGCGGTCTCGCGATGGCGTCCGCGCGTCGTATCTTTGCGCACGGCGAAGCCGTCGTTCAGCATCCGCGAAATTGCGTTGCGAACTTCGCTCGGCGGGCCCAGCTTTTCGAGTTGACTCGATGTCATCGCACGGCGCGCGAGCGCATCGAATACTGCCCGCTCAACGCGGGTGAATGTGGCGCGGGCGAGAGGGTCGGGCGCTCGGCCGAGCGCATAAGCGGCCCGCGATTCGATGCGTGCGACGGAAGGCACGACGCTGCGATAAGCGTCGGCGAGCGGCGCCATGTAGTAGGAGGCAAGGAACGCCATCAACTCGAGATGGGCCTGGTCGAAAAGCGGACGCTCGTCGAGAACTTCGAGCAGCGGCTTGAGATTGGCGCTAGAAAGATCGTCTCCGGTCGCGGTGACGACGCCGGTGACCTTGCGCGAGCGCAGCGGCGCGAGCACGCGATGCCCTGGAGCCACGCGATCGGCAAGCGCAGGCGGGACGGCATAGGTGAGCGCATCGAATCCGCGCGTCGCGCCGACCAGCACTACGTTTGCTTGCGTTACCACTATGCAGAATCCTGCTTACGGCTTTTTCTTATAGGCTCTCCCGCGTTGCGGGCGAGGTTATAGGAAGATTGGCGCGAGAGGCCGCTCGAAATCTACACTACCGATGGCGATGGTGCCCGCTTTCGCCGCCCGGCGTAGTCTGGTTGAATCGACATACCCGGTCGCGCCGTTATGGCGCGGCGTACAGGATATCCAACTGATGCTGCGTTTTCTGACTGCCGGTGAATCTCACGGCCCCGAACTTGTCGCGGTGGTCGAGGGCGTGCCCGCCGGCTTCCATATCGACCTTGCCGCAATCAACAACGACCTCGCGCGTCGCCAGAAAGGTTATGGCCGCGGCGGCCGCATGCTGATCGAAAAAGACGAAGCGCGTCCCGTCTCCGGAATCCGCTTCGGCACGACGATGGGCAGCCCGATCACGTTCATTGTCGAGAACCGCGACTTCAAAAACTGGACGAAGCGGATGTCGGCCGACCCCGCTGATCGCGGCGAAGCGAAAGTCGTCACGCGGCCGCGCCCGGGACATGCCGACCTCGCCGGCATTCTCAAGTACGATCTGGACGATATCCGCGACGTGCTGGAACGCGCGTCGGCGCGCGAGACCACCGCGCGCGTAGCGATCGGCGGCCTCGCGAAGGAACTCCTCAAACCGTTCGGCATTACCGTGCTCGGCTACTGCGTGAGTATCGGCGCGACCGAGGCGAAAACGCCTGAGAATCTCAGCCTCGAAGAGCTGGCGCGTGTCACCGAGGAATCGCAGGTACGCGTTGCGGATCCCGAAGCCGAGAAGAAGATCATCGCGGAGATCGATGCTTGCAAGGGCACCGGCGACACTCTTGGCGGTATCGTCGAAGTGGTCGCGGTGGGGCTCCCGGTCGGCCTCGGCAGCTACGTGCAATGGGATCGCAAGCTCGATGCGCGCCTCGCGTTCGCGCTGATGAGCCTGCAGGCGACCAAGGGCGTGGAGTTCGGAATCGGATTTACGGCAGGGCGCGTGCGTGGCTCTGCCCTGCACGACGAGATCGGATACGACCGCGAGGAGCGGCGCTTCACGCGCCATTCGAACAACTCTGGCGGCAGCGAAGGCGGGATGAGCACGGGTGAGCCGCTGCGGGTGCGCGTCGCGTTCAAGCCGCTCTCCACACTGATGCAGCCACTGCGCTCGGTCGATGCGAAGACCAAAGAGGAAGCGCTCGGCACGATCGAGCGTTCCGATGTGTGCGCAATTCCCGCCGCCGCGGTGATCGCGGAGTCGGTAGTAGCGTTCGTGCTGGCACAGATGTTTATCGAAAAATTTGGCGGCGACTCGCTGACTGAAATTACGCGCAACTGGCAGGGCTATCTCGAACAAGTGCGCGACTATTGAGCGCGCGTGCGGCGCGATCTGCGATGACTCCGAAGCTAATCCTCACCGGCTTCATGGCGACCGGCAAAAGCGCCGTCGGCCACGTGGTCGCGGCGCGGCTTGGATGGGAACTTATCGATACCGACGCGGAAATCGTGAGGCTTGCGGGCAAGCCGATCGCGCAAATTTTCGCTGATGAGGGCGAGGCGCGGTTTCGGCAGATCGAGCGCGAGGTGATCGCGTCGATCGGTCGGAGCCATCGCCGATGCCCGCTTTGCCATGGGCATTATCCGGCCGTAGTTTCGACAGGAGGTGGCGCGCTGGTCGATGAATCGAATTGCGCGGCGCTCAAGCGCGCGGGCGTCGTGGTATGCCTCACGGCGCGCGCCGAGGTTATTGCGGCGCGCGTCGAGCGATCGCATGCCAAGCGCCCCAAGCTGACGGAGGGCAGCAAGCCGGTCCTCGACCGAATCAACGAGCTGATGGCGGCGCGTGCCGAAGCCTATGCGCGTGCAGATGTCTGCGTCGATACGTCGGACATCTCGATCGCCGAGGCAGCAGAACGCGTTATCGAAGGTTTCAACAATTACAAACGATGCAATCCTTCCGCGTAGAACTGGGACCCGCTTCGCACGACGTGCACGTGGGGAGCGCGCTGCTCGACGAGCTGGGCGCGCTCGCGCTCGGTGCGGGCCTGAAGCCCGCGAAATCGATCATCGTGACCGATTCGAACGTGACGCAATTCTATGGAAAGCAGGTCACCGGTTCGCTCGAGCGTGCGGGTTTTTCGGTGCAGCTCCTGACGATACCGGCGGGCGAACAAAGCAAGTCGGCGGAGGTTATTGCGGCGATCTACGATATGATGACCAATCTCGGCATCGATCGCTCGGGGACTGTGTTCGCGCTGGGCGGCGGCGTGGTTGGTGATCTCGCCGGCTTCGCGGCGGCGACCTATCTGCGCGGGATCGCGGTGGTGCAGATTCCCACGACGGTCACGGCGCAGGTCGATTCGTCGCTCGGCGGCAAGACTGGGATCAATCATCGGCTGGCGAAGAATCTGATCGGCGCGTTTCATCAGCCGCGGCTGATTGTCGCAGATATCGACACGCTGTCGACATTGCCAGACCGCGAGTTTCGCGAGGGTCTCGCCGAAGTCATCAAGTATGGCGCGATCATGGATGCGCCGATGATCGTCAGCCTGGAGCACGGCCTCGAGGCGATACTGGCGCGCAACCAGGGCGCGCTCGAAGAGATGGTCGCGCGCTCGCTCAAGCACAAGGCCGCCGTCGTCTCCGCCGACGAACGCGAGGGCGGGCTGCGCAAGATCCTCAACTTCGGGCACACGATCGGCCACGCGATCGAGGCCAGTGCCGGCTACGGCGAGTACCTGCATGGCGAGGCGGTTGCGATCGGGATGGTCGCAGCGGCGCGGCTGTCGAGCCTCCATTCGGGTCTTTCGGCCGACGAATCGTCGCGTCTGTTTCGTTTGATCGAGCGAGCAGGGTTGCCGGTGGAAATGCCTTCGGAATGGCGGGACGAGAGCTTTATGAGAGCGCTGAGGCTCGATAAAAAGCGCAGTGACGGCGGGGTGGAGTTCGTTCTTCTCGACCGGCTGGGTCACGCGCTCACGCGGAAGCTGGACGTTGACTCAATTGTAGCATTGTTAAACTAAATGGTTTCTGCAGTGCTACAAGTAACAAATTTTGTTGTTTCAACCCTGCAACAGCTTGCGCGCACTGCGCAGCTATGTTGTCTTTAATGCATACTACTAACGCTCGCCGGGCTTATTGGCCCGATTCTCTTGTTCTGCGGTCTGCGAGCAAGGGAAGGGGGAGGCGTGGGACGCTGAGGTGTTTATGGAACGGTTTGATCAGATGAAAAGCAGGGTTCTTACGGTCCAGGAAGTGTCGAACTATCTACGCGTCCACCCCTCGACGATCTACAGGATGCTCAAGCGCAACCAGATTCCGGCCTTCCGGGTTGGCAGCGACTGGCGCTTCACGGTGGAAGCTATCGATAGGTGGCGCTCGCAGGCGGAATCGTCTGCTCTGCAGCCGGAAGTAAGATCCGCGAAGTAGGAAATGGCAGAAGGGGCCGGATTGAGCCGGTCCCGCCCCTTCCACCTTCCAAATCAGTTTCCGAAGAAGCGGCGCGGATTCTCGACCAACATCGACTTCACTTTTGCCTCGCTGACTCCAGCGCGCTTTAGTGCGGGCACGATGTTCTTGAATACATGGGTCGGCGTCCAGTTCTCGACACCCTTTGCCAGCTCGGGCGGTAGTTCCATGCCGCGGCCGAGCCAGCATGCGACGCTATCGTGTGACAGGACGATCTGCGATTCGTAGCCCACACCGGCGAGGCCGATCAACGCCGCCAGCCGCAGCTTGTCCGGATGTATGAAGTCCAGGCCGAAGCGGTCGAAGCCGAGGACGCATCCGCGATCCAGCATATCGGTGTGATACTTCAAATCCGCTGACCCGCAGCTGTGCCCGATAATCACGTGGCGGAGGTCAACGCCCTCTGATGCGAAGATGTCGAGCTGCTCGCGGCCCATCGTGCCTTCCTCAGTATGGGTCGTGATGGGCACTCCCGTCTTCTTGTGCGCGCGCGAGGCGGCGCGCAGGCACATCTCCTCGTACTTGGTAACTTGGCCCTTGCCGGTCGCGCACTTGATGATACCGGCGCGGATCCCGGTCCCGGCGATGCCTTTTTCGATCTCAGAGGTGTAAACGTCGGCAATATCGTCGATGGTGCGCTGCTTGAAGTAAGCGGTGTTGCCGAGGTCTTCCTTGTAGAGTCCCGTCGCGCAGATGATGTTGACGCCGGTCGCGGAGGCGACTTCAGCCATGAAGCTTACGTCGCGTCCGATATCCATCGGGCACGGATCGACGAAGGTCTGAAGTCCAAGGTCGCGCGTCTCCTTGAGGCGCTCGGTGCAGTTCTTGAGCGCGGTCTTGCGATCGAACTTTGGCGCGGCGGAATCGAGCTCCCATCCGGCCCATCCGATCAGCAGATGCTCATGCATCAGGGTGGTGCCGAGCTGCTCGGGCGAAATCGTTCCTGTGACGGTGTTAATTGACGGCATGGCAGTAGCTCCTTTGCCGAAAGACTCGCGAGCGATGAGGGTGAACTTAGTCCGCGCCAATCGCGATCGTCAAACGAGAAGGCAATTCCGCGCCTCTGACTTTTCTGGGTTTCCTCCCTTGTCTCTGATCCCCTCTCCTAGGATAAGGAGCGGGAACCAGAAGAGAAGGCGAGGGGGCCAAAAAACAGGGAGAGGAGTAGAAAACGGCGGCGGGATTCGGTCCCGCCGCCGTTGGTTTCGAAATTGACGCCGTTTTTTCTTACGCGTCGTAGTAGAGCGCGAATTCGTAGGGATGCGGACGGAGGCGGATCGCGCTTACTTCCTTGCTCATCTTGTAGTCGATCCAAGTCTCGATCAGATCCTCGGTGAACACGTCGCCCTTCAGCAGGTACTCGTGATCCTTCTTGAGATTCTCGAGCGACGCTTCGAGTGACGGCGGCATGCTCGGCACTTCGGCAAGCTCGGCCGGCGACAGGGCGTAGATGTCCTTGTCGAGCGGCTGGCCCGGATCGAGCCGGCGCTGGATACCGTCGAGACCCGCCATCAGCATCGCTGAGAACGCGAGATACGGATTGCAGGTCGGGTCGGGGAAGCGCACTTCGATTCGCTTGGCCTTGGGCGACGGCGAGTACATCGGGATACGCACCGAGGCCGAGCGGTTGCGGCTCGAGTATGCGAGGTTGATCGGCGCTTCGAAGCCCGGCACGAGGCGGCGATACGAGTTAGTACCGGGGTTGGTGAACGCGGCGATCGACGGCGCGTGATGGAGGATGCCCGCGATGTAGTGCATCGCCAGCTCCGACATCCCGGCGTAGCCCGAGCCCGCGAACAGTGGAGTCTCGCCCTTCCAGATGCTCTGGTGGGTATGCATTCCCGTGCCGTTGTCGCCGAAGATCGGCTTGGGCATGAAGGTCGCCGTCATTCCATGACGCTTGGCGACGTTCTTCACGATGTACTTGTACCAGGTCAGCCAGTCGCCCATCTTCACCAGCGACTGGAAGCGCATGTCGATTTCAGCCTGACCGGCGGTCGCGACCTCGTGATGCTGCTTCTCGACGCGGATGCCGACGCGCTCCATCTCGAGCACCATTTCGGTGCGGATGTCCTGCAAGCTGTCGGTCGGGGGAACGGGGAAGTAGCCTTCCTTGTTGCGGACCTTGTAACCGGTGTTGAGCCCGCCGAGAACGGCATCCTGGCGGCCGCTGTTCCAATTACCTTCGTTAGATTCGATGTGGTAGTAGCTCGAATTCTGCGTGGTATCGAAGCGCAGACCGTCGAAAATGAAAAACTCGGGCTCCGGGCCGAAGAAGGCGACGTCACCGATGCCGGTAGACTTCAGATAAGCCTCGGCCTTCTTTGCGATGTTGCGCGGGTCGCGGGTGTAGTCGGCGCGGGTGATCGGATCCGAGATGTCGGCGATCAAGCTGAGCGTCGGGTCCTTGGTGAAGGGATCGAGCACCGCGGTGTCTGGATCAGGGATGACCAGCATGTCGCTCGCGTCGATCGCCTGCCATCCGCGAATCGACGATCCGTCAAAGCCAAGGCCCTCTTCGAACGGGGCCGTGTCTTTGAACTCCGAGATTGGAGCGGAGAAATGCTGCCACGTGCCGAGCAGGTCGATAAACTTGATATCGACCATCACCACTCCCTTATCTTTGATAAACTGCAGTACCTCTTTAGGCGTCATCGAACGACTGTCCCTCCTCGCCGCTAATACGGGGCGGCGAACCCTTCATCTCTAAAAGCCAAATTGGTTTGGTTGTGGGCGGCAGCCGATCGAAGAGAGCGGGGAATCCTCCGCCAAGTCGAAACCGAAACCAACCGCCTTGGTTTCATCATGAAATCCGAGTTATCGCAAATGCACTCAAAAAAGGCATTCGACGCCTGTTTGCGCAGCAAACTGGCGCCGTTGCCATCGCGCTTCCCTTGAAACTCGAACGCAGGTGGCCCTTTTAGCGTCCCGCTCTTCGCTTTCATGAGGCAAGCTTGAGTACAGCAAAATAGATACCCAGCAGCACGATTCCAATGGGAACTCCGACGCGAGCCCATCGCTGGCTGTCGATCCTGAGCGCACCGGCGCTCACGATATTCGGAATATTGCCCGGAATCAGCATCCCGCCCGAGACGAGGAGAGAGATAATCGCCTCGCGTGCGCGATCCAGCGGCATCTGATGAACTTCGAGTGCAACCAGCGTGGCGTTGTCGAGCGCGGCCGACACCATGTTGGCGAAGAAGAGCGCGTCGTTCGAGAGCATCGCAACGTACTTGGTCGCGATCGGACCGTAGGCGTGGCTGATCAATACCAGGCCTGCGACGAAGGCGAAGACCTTTGCGGTTTGAATCACGATCGAGCTGACGGTCTGATCCTTGTGAGCCGTTCCTTGCGCATGAACGTAATCGCCGCGCGCTAGGAATCCGGCCAGTAGCGCGGTGGCGACGACACCGGGAATGACCCATGGTGCGAGTAGCTCAAACAACCCAAAGAAGCTGAGATTGAGCGCATAGGCGGCCAGCGTCGAGAGCGGCTCCCCAATCGGAGTGAGCGAGGCGCCCATCCCGACGGCGAAGCATGCCGCGACTGTCACGGTTGGCCGTCGTTCCGGTTCCAGATGCAGCAGTCCAATGACCTGCACGAGGACCAGGGCGGCAACGATCGCGGTGATAAGGCTCGCCAGCATTGCGATCGCAAAAATCGATACGGCAGCCAGCATCCCGCGCGAGGCCTTTGCTCGCAGCCCTCCGAACGCGTCGTCGATACGCGGTCCGACCCAGCGGAAGATCAGAGCTGCAACGAAAACCGCGGCGCTTATCTCCAACGGCTCGGTGAGCGCCTCTTTCAGCAGATGCGCACTGAAGCCTTCGCCGATCAGCGTCGCGATAACGCCGAGGACGAGAAAGTACGCCTCGATGTTGTGCTCGACGGACGCAACGGCGAGCGGACCGAAGAGCAGCAGGACGAGCAGGATGACGCCGGCGGTTTCGTTCATCGCGCAGACACTGGTATCAGGCGCCGCAGCTTAAGCGAAGATCGGGATTCGAAAAAGGAGAGGGGCGGCATCGCGCCGCCCCTCCTGTGAACTTGCTGAGTACCTCCGCAGGTTTAGAAGGCGTAGATGAGGGAACCCGTGAGGGTGTCCTGTCCGCGCCAGAGCTGCTGAGCCGGTTCGTTTTGAGTCGTAGAGTTGTTGGTTACGAAGTTGTTGTTGGTGAAGTAGTGTTTGCTCGAGTTGTCGTGCCGATACTCGAGGCGCGCGAGCAATCCTGTAACCTCAGGCACCTTGTAAGTGAGCGTCTGCGTGACTTCCCACAGGTTCTGGCGGGCGGGGCCGGTGCCATTGGGAGGGCTGTTGGGTCCAGGGCCGTCAAGAACCTCCGCAGTGCGGGCGCCGTCCATATCGTCGAACCATTCACCGCGCGTCGCAAACTCCCACTCCTTCCAATCGTAGACGAAGTACTGAGCCACGCCCTGCCAACTCGCACTGTGGCCGTTGACGACGGGGCCGCTCTCAGAGGCGTACAGATACTCGGTCTGGAAAGTGGTGTTGGGCAGGAAGCCGGGCTTCAACGTGAGGATTGGATCGATCGCACCAAGGTTCGAATTCGAGGTGCCAGTTGCGACGTTCGTTCCAAGAGCGCTCGCCGTGTTCACAAGGTTGGGGCCCCAGATGCCATTGACCACCAATGCATAATTCTTGTCTTTGGTGTTCAAGGTTAGCTCGCCCTCGTAGTTCGGCCCATTGTTGCTGAGCTGGGCCGGATTATCCCATCCGTTGTTCACGCCACCGGTGAAGGCGACGTAGTCGTTGAACGTATACGAGCCGCGGATACCGGTGTGGGTCAGCGGTTCGCCAAGGGTGAACAGCAGGCCGCGCGTCTCGTTGTAGTTCTGGTTGGTATAGGTCGGGATGATTTCGGCGCCGAGCAGGGTGACGAAGCGTCCGCCCTGGAGCGCGATTCCCGAGCCGAGCGGCAGTGTGTATGTCAGGTAGTACTGCGTCGGATCGATCCACGTGCCGCCCGAGCCGAAGCCGTTCGAGTTACCGGCGGTGTTCGAGTAGTGCGTTACAGACGAGACGGAGTTGGCGACCTGGCCGACGTTGATATCGGTCACGAAGCCCACCGTTCCGTCCTTCTCTATATGCAAGTTGCCCTGCGTGAGCTGGAAGCCGTTGTTATCCCAGGCGTGGGTCAGGTTGACGTTGTTGATCGGCTGGTTGAAATTGTGCTCATAACTGGCATCGACCAGGCCGTGCACTTTGATGCCGAGGTCAGTTTCGATTTGAGTCTTGAAATCGCCAAAGTTCTTTTCGTCAACCGCGACGTGTTGCCCTACCGTCGTCGGGGCCGCGCTCCCAGCCGGAGGCGCGACCGTGATTGCGGCTTCGATCTGCTTCATCTCGCCGGTGTTCTCGTCGGTCTGCTTCTGCAGGTTGCCGACCTGTCCCGCGAGGGCGTTGAGGCGCTGATCCTCCGACACGCTGGTCGTGACCGTGGTAGTAGTCGTGGTCTCTTCCGCGTGATGGTGATGCACCTTCTTTTTGCCGGTGGCCGCCCATGCGCTGGCACTGGACAGCATCGCGACGGTTACTACGCCGGCGATGAGCCGTGCTCTGCCCGGTACGGCAGGTTTATTCGGAATGTTCACTCTATCCTCCTCCAAGCGGCCCCCTCGGCCGCGTTCACTTTGCCCAAACCAATGGGACGCTGGTGATGAACCGCGTTGCACGTTTACAAGATTCGTACCGTCAGCTTAGGGAGGACGAGCAAATAAAGTGTGGAGAAATCGACAAAATTTCCATTTGCCCTGAAAATGTGACCGGAAAATGACGCCCGTCGGATGGGCAGGTGCCGAAGTTTTACGCATCCAGGCTGCGCCTTATCACCGATCGATAGGTTCCAAAACATCCTCGATCGGTTCACTTTGGAATGGAGATGAACGATGAATTTTGAACTGACCCAGGCCCAGGAAGAGATCGTCCGCCAGGTTCGCGCCTTGTGCCAAGGATTCCCCGACGAGTATTGGCGCGAGCGCGATCGCAAGGCGGAGTTCCCCCACGACTTCTACGCCGCCATCGCCAAGGCCGGTTACCTCGGCGTCGCGATACCGGAGGAGTACGGCGGCAGCGGCCTTGGAATCACCGAGGCCGCGCTCGTGATGCGGGAGGTCGCCGCATCAGGTGCGGCGATGGCGGGTGCGAGCGCTATCCACCTGTCGATTTTTGGTGTGAGCCCGCTAGTCTTTCACGGCAGCGAGGAGCAGAAGAAACGCTACTTGCCCAAAGTCGTCAGCGGGGAGATGCACGTGGCGTTCGCGGTGACCGAGCCTGACGCCGGCAACGACATCACGCACATAAAGACGGCGGCGCGCCGCGAGGGCGATTCATACGTGATCAATGGGCGCAAGGTCTTCACCACCAAGGCGCGCGAAGCCTCGCGGATGCTCCTGCTGACCCGCACCACGCCGTTTGAGCAGGTGAAAAAGAAAACCGACGGCATGAGCTTGTTCTTCGCTGAGCTCGAGCCGTCGGCCGTCGAGGTCCGGGAACTCGAGAAGCTCGGCCGCGCAGCGGTCGACACCAACATGTTGTTCATCGATAACCTGCGCACGTCCGCCGACGACCTGATCGGCGGCGAGGGCCGCGGCTTTCATTGCCTGCTCGACGGACTCAATCCCGAGCGAATCCTGGTTGCGGCAGAAGCGATCGGAATCGGACGCGCGGCGCTCGCGCGGGCGGTGCGCTACGCCAACGAGCGCGTGGTATTCGATCGGCCCATCGGCAAGAACCAGGCGATCGCGCATCCGCTGGCGGATTCCTACTCGAAGCTCGAAGCGGCGGAGCTCATGATGCTCAAGGCGGCCTGGCTGTTTGACAATCGCAAGCCATGTGGCCCCGAGGCCAACATCGCAAAGCTGCGCGCGGCGGATGCGGGCTTCGAGGCCTGCGATCGTGCGGTGCAGACGCTCGGCGGCTACGGTTATATCCGGGACTACGACGTCGAGCGCTATTTTCGCGAATGCCGGCTCATGAAGATCGCGCCGGTCTCGCAGGAGATGGTGCTGAACTCGATAAGCGAGCACGTGCTCGGCCTGCCGCGGTCGTACTGAACGTGAAGCGTCGCAATCGGACGGGAGCGGCCATCATCGTGGTGGCGGCTATCGCTTTCGTCGGATGGGTTTTCTATTCGCTCACGCGTGTTGAACCGATGAAGGTTGTCGCCAGTCACCTTGATCGCGGCAACCACTCTGTTAAGGTAACTGGGAGCGTAGAGAACACAGGCAATCAGGTAGCGGCGGTCGAGATTGAGATTCGATATTTCGACGCTGACGGCAAGTCAATGGCGAGTGACAAGGTAGCTATCGGCTCGTTGCAGCCCGGTGCGAGCGTCACATTTACCGGGCCGGCGCATCCCGACAACGTGGCAAGTTATTCGATCTATTTGAATCACGGACGAAATCCCTACGGAAACTAGGCGTTCGCCGGCTTTTTCCTCTGAAACCGAAAATATTTCCCTACGTACTGTAAGCAGCCGAATTCATTTTTCCGTAATGAAGATTTTATTGGATGCGAACGTCTAATCCCTAAGCAGCGACGAGAAAGATGAAGCGGTTTTCTGCTCTATGATGCGTTTATCCGCACATATGGCTCACTCAGATTGCCATTCAGTGGTACTGATGGTACTAATTGTAGAGCCAAATTTCACTGAAATTGTAATGAGGACGAAGTCTGTCCTTTGACCGAAATCAAGGGTTGCAGGGGATTATGCCAATGGCACGGCCGAAAGAACGTACGTTTGGGCAAGTGATTCGCGAGCGGCGCCGCCAGCTCGACCTGACTCAGGAAGAAGTGGCCCGTCGGATCAAGACGTCCACGCCCTATGTCGGACATCTCGAATCAGCCAAGCGTCATCCATCCGACAAGATCGTAACCCGGCTCGCTGAAGTGCTCGGCCTAGATCGGCGCGAGTTGTTCTTCCTGGCGAATCCGCGCGCGCAGGCGTTGCTCACGCCCGAGCCCGACAAGGCAACGCGCTCGGCTTGGGAAGATTTCAGGCGCAACGATCAGCTCCGCCGCGTTCATCACATTTCCGAAGAGGAGATGGAGATGCTCGGGCGCGTAGCGCTGCTAGGTGAAGTGCGTTCGCCGCGCGACTTCATCTATATCCTGAACACGGTGCGCCACGCGGTAGGACGGTGAGAAGCCGACCTCGGCCGCTCCGCGTCTCGCTCGCTGACTCCCAATAATCAAAGGCACGCCTGCCGCCCACGCGTGAAACTCGCGCGTGGGCGGCTGGTCTTGCTCCGCGCTGGTAGCGCGAGGCCGCGGCGGATAAGCTTGGCCCGCCGCTGCGATGAATGCCGCCGTCTCCCGCGCTCCTTCGCCTACGACTCAGGCTCGATGGCCCGAGCGTTACACGATTGTCGCGCTCTTTTTCCTTAGCACCGCACTCTGTTACATCGACCGTGTAAGTATTTCCGTCGCGATCATCCCGCTCGCCAGCCAGTACCATCTTGATTCGGCCGCGCAGGGCATCGTCCTGTCGGCCTTTTTCTGGGGCTACTTGTGGCCGCAGCTTCTGGGCGGATGGATGGCGGATCGCTTCGGCGGCTACCTGGTGCTCGCGGCGGGCGTCGCAGTCTGGTCGCTCGCGACGATCCTGACCCCGCTCGCCGCCGCGCTCTCGTTCGCCACGCTGCTCGGAGTTCGCGTGATGCTTGGGCTGGGCGAGGGCATCAACTTTCCGTCGATTCACTCCCTCGCCTCACGATGGACGCTGCCGTCCGAGCGCACCCGCGTCATCGCGCTCAACTTCAGCGGGATGTATGTCGGCACGGTCGTCGCGCTGACGGCGACTCCCGCGATTATCGCGCATTTCGGATGGCCGTCGGTCTTTTATATTTCCGGCGGCATCGGCGCCGCATGGGTGGCAGTGTGGCTCGCCCGTTCCGCGGCTCAGCCTGAAAAATCGCCCCACGTCAGGGGCGACGAGCTCGCACTCATCACGGCCGGCCGCACAGCAGAAGCGGTCGCGGGCCCCGTGCCCTGGCGTCGGATTGTGCGCGAATCCGCCGTATGGGCGATCGTGCTGGCGCATTTCTGCAGCAACTTCGGCTTCAACATCCTGCTGCTCTGGCTGCCGACGTATCTGAAGCACACCTTCGGCATGTCGCTGAGCCGGGTCGGCCTCTATTCGCTCGTCCCATGGATCGCCACGTTCGCGACTATCAACACGGGCGGATGGATTTCCGACTTGCTGATCGCACGCGGCATGAGCGTGACCGTCGTCCGCAAGACTATGCAGGGCGTCGCGTTCTCTTTCGGTGCGCTGCCCCTGCTGATGATTCCCGCTGCGCATTCGCCCGCCGCGGCCATCGCACTGATCACCTTGTCGGCATCGGCAAACGGCCTCAGCCAGTCCGCCTACGGTGTCAATCATCTCGATGTCGGCCCATCCTACGCCGGACTCCTGATGGGGCTCTCGAACACGATCGCGACGGTGCCGGGAATCATCGGCGTTGCGATCGCGGGCCTGATCGTCCAGGTCACGCATTCGTTCGCCGGCGTCTTCTACATGATTGCCGCCGTCTATGTCGTCGGCCTCGCCAGCTATCTCAGCTGGGGCAGCGGCGAACAGCGCATTTAGCGCCGATGAAAAAGTTTATGGTGGCAATCCCGTAGTGCGCGGGATATACGGTCGTATGTCCAAGGAGTAGCCGCGCGATGGAAGACACCAAGCAGCTTTCAGCATATCGCTGGGTAATCGAAGTTCTCCTCTTCCTGTTGCTCTTCAGCCAGGCCGTGACGTGGCTCGCGCCCGCGCCAATCCTCGCGCCGATCATCAAATCGCTGGGACTCAAGCTCGGCCAGGCTGGCCTGATTATCTCGGTGATAGCGCTGTGCATCTCGGTGTTCTCGCTCTTGGGCGCGATGATCGCGGGACGCCTTGGTGCGCTCCGTGCGCTCATCATCGGCATCTGGCTGATGGCGATTTCCGCCATTCTGAGCGGCTTCACCCATTCGTTCGGCGCGCTGCTCGCGTGCCGCGTGGTCGAGGGCATCGGCTTTGGCGTGGTGATCGCGCCGCCCGGCACGCTCACGATGCAATGGTTCGGCGAGCATGAATGGCCCTATATCAACATGATCAATGCGCTCTGCTCGTATATTGGACTCACCGCCGTATTCTCCGTGACGGCGCCGCTTTACCTGGCACTCGGCCACTCATGGCAGAGCGTGCTGATGTGGTACGGGATCATGACTGCCGGAATTGCGCTCGCGTGGACGATCCTCGGCAGAGAGCGCGGCGAATCGCAGGATCCGTCGGTCGCCGCCCTGCCAGGCGGCTCGGCGCTCGGCGAAGTCGTCAAGATGCGCGACGTGCTGCTCATCGCGACCGGGCTCTTCGGCGGCATGTGGGTGTTCCAGCTCTACACTGCGTTCCTGCCGCAATACTTCCACGACGTGCGTGGCCTCGGCCTCGCGGAGGCATCGTCGCTGACGGCGGTCCTTCCGTTGACGGGCATCTTCGCGGCGGTAGGCGGGGGAATGGGAACGGGCTTCTTCGGGTTGAGGAAACCGTTCACCTGGCCCATCGCGATCTGCACGCTGGTAGGATGCGCCGGCGCGATCGTTTTCACTGATCCAGCGTCGATTCGGTTGTCGCTCGTGCTGGTCGGAATCGGAGCCGCCGGCTCACTCGCCGCGATTACCACACTGCTGATGGAACTGCCGGGCATGACTCCGGCCAAGATGGGCGCGGGCCTCGCGTTCGTCTGGTCGGTCGGCTACGCCGGCGCGTTCGCATCGCCATTCATCGGCGGCGTGCTCGCGAACTTTCTCGGCCTGCGCGCAGTGATGCTCGGCTTCCTGGTGTTCCAGTTCCTGCCCATCGGCGCGATGTACCTGCTCCCCGAAACAGGCCCAGGCCGAACCCGCCTCAGCCCCGCGGCGGCCACAGCGAAATAGCAGAGCAGACTTCCTCAACGCGGGAGCGGATGCTCCTTGCGCCACTCCGATGCTGCCTCGGCCATCGTGATGAATTTCACGTCGCGATGCGTCCCGATGTAGTCGATTAGCCGCTCCAGCATCAGCATCCGATGGCCGCGGCCGATGACCTGCGGATGCATCGTCAGCGTGTAGATGCCTTCGCCGACTCGCTCGTGAAGATAGTCGAAATCTCCAGCCCAGATTTCATACACCGCTGACGGCGACGACAATCCCTGCTGGATTCCCCAACGGCTCGTCACGTACTCGAAGGCAGGAAAATCGTCGAGGCCCCAGGTGAACGGAATTTCGACCACATCGACAGGCTTACCGAATTCGAAGGGGCCATCAGCGGCGGGATTGTCGCCGAGCCGCATGTAGTACGGCGAGAAGTCATCACCCATCAGGCTCGAATCGTAAGCAAAGCCGCGCTCCTGCAGCAGCTTGACCATGTTGAAACTAAGCCCCGCGCCCGGCGAGCGAAATCCAATCGGCTTGCGCCCGGTCATCCGCTCGAGCACAGCCGACCCGCGATCAAGAATCGCGGCTTCATCCTCAGGGCTCTTCGGTTGCGTGTGCAGATAGCCGTGATGTCCAATCTCATG